>JAUVSF010000256.1 GCA_030597245.1 Acidobacteriota bacterium | reverse complement strand
GATCTGTCCATCAATCTACCTCCTGAAAGCTCGGCTGCTTCACCGTAGCCGAGCTTCTCTGCTTAACAACTGGCACTTCCTTGCGGTAGACTAATAACCCTTCAATCTGAAGCCGTGCCGGAGTGGCGGAACTGGCAGACGCGCTGCGTTCAGGGCGCAGTGAGCTTTACGCTCGTGGGGGTTCGAGTCCCTTCTCCGGCACCAGGATGCTCTGGCAACCCCTTTTTAGCTAACAGGCATCAACACCAGAATGACAATCAGGCAGGCTGTCAATCCACTCGTTCTCATCTCACCTCCCTGGCTCCATTCACAGCTCCCCTACCCCTGAGGGTGTGTTGCTCAAACCGCAACAGCGTCAGGATTCACGACTACCAGATTCTCCTCCAAATGCCTGAAATTCTGCATGTCGGCATTGACCACATCGCATCCATGCGCAAGGACGTAAGCATACGAGCGCTGGTAGGGATTGAATGGCCATGCTTTGACTGAAGCATCATAATGTCCGTCAAACGCTGTTGGATCACCTTTCCCCAGGGCTGCCTTCGGGGCAATGTGTCTCACAGCCTTCATCCCTATCAATCCTATTCCTTTATTGCGCAAACCCTCGAGAAAGGGCTCGAGTACACTCAATGAAGGCGTGTCCTTCGCCAGATCTTTGGAATCCCAGTCGTACCAACCTCCCGGAGTCACTGCGACCATAGCCAGGTCGTACCACCCTGTTTTGACTGCCGCTTCGAGCACCGCCTGCGCATTGTTATGGGTACTGAGTCCAAAGTGGCCAACCTTTCCGCCTTCCCTGGCCTTTCGAAAAGCATTCCCAATTTCCTCACTCTGCACGAGCGAAGCATTGTTGACAGCCATCAGTGAATACGCATCGACATAGTCGGTCTTGAGATCCTTCAGACTTGCCTCCAGAAGCTTCGTCCAATACGCAGCGCCCTCCCTGGCTTGACCAACGCTGATTTCATCGTGAGCCTTGCCCCTGAAAGACGTGGGAGCCTTTGAGATAACCCAAATATCTTCGCGATGCTCCTTCATGAACGGTGCGAGGCTTCGTTCACTACCCTTGTAATAGATGTCGGATCCTACGTCATAACAGTTGATACCTGCTTCAAAAGCTCGGTCCAACAGACGCACAGCTTTGCCCCCGGTAAGAGCCGCTCCACAGCCAAACACCAACCGACTGCATACAATCTCCGTTCGACCCAGCTTTCGATACGACATCGTTTCCCGCCGATTTCGTATCTCTGGACGACTCGCCTCCTGAGCCCAGACAGACGTTCGCGAGGATAGAGCCGACCCGACCAAGACTGCACCAACGGAAAGCTTCACAAAATCTCTTCGTTCAAGTTCGTTCAGACGTTTCCTATCCATCGTGATTCCCCCTTTGGGTCTCGGCCCGGTGTATTCATGATTACTACTTATCCACGTTAGAACAGGTTAGCCAGATTATCAATGGTTGCGTTTGTAGCAGATGCATACTCGAGTTGGTAGACTCAGAGAAGAGGGCGAAACGACAACATGCTTTTTCGACAGAACCTCCTGGTATCCCTAGTTGCTCTGGCATTCACGGTTGCAGGCTGGATCCATGCAGAAGCCTTAGTCCCGCCAGGCGGGAGACTCCCTGAGATAGTTGCCGCTGCGGCACCTGCGGGATGGGAACTGTACGATGAAGTCCTTCAGTTCACACCTGACAACCTTTACGAACAGATAAACGGTCGAGCTGAGCTATATCTCTCCTACAACGTCGTTTCTCTCACCTGCGCAACGTTTGACGAGAGCGGCGATTCCAGCTTCTCAATCAATCTGTCAATCTACGACATGGGCACTACTTTGGATGCCTTTGGTGTTTTTTCTGTAGAGCGCTCTCCGGGTGAGCCACAGGTTGAGCTGGGACGAGATGCCTACCGATCCGGAGCCAACTACTACGTCTGGAAAGGACAGTACTATATCCGGGCCATTGCATCTGACAGCGTGAAGCAGGCTCAGGAGGCAGCCTGGTGGATAGTCCGAAATGTAGCTGATCAGCTCAAAGACATGGGTGGAGAGGTTTGGGGATCGAACGTGTTTCCGCCGGAGGGCCTCGTCAACGACTCGCTCAAGTACTTCCTGGTTGACGCTCTGGGCCTGGAATTCATGCGAAACACCTTCACTGCTCTCTATCAGAGGGATGAAATCGAGATCTCAACCTTCATCTCGAAGCGGGCTTCGGAGGCAGAGGCACTCGCAGCCCTTCAAAAGTATTCCGCCTTTGGAAAGCGCTACGGCAAGAGAATCCAGAGAACCACGAAGAACGGCACTGAATTTCTGATCTGCGAGATGCAGCGAGGATATGACGTGGTGACGACGAAAGGTACTTACCTTGTAGGAGTCACAACTGTTTCGGGCCGGACTTTAGCCCTTGAGACAGCTGTTGAATTGCACAGGAGCTGTTGTTCCAAACCATGACACCACCTGAATCCCTATGAGGTATCGCCAGCTGAGGGATTTACCATTAAGTCACGAAATCACTAAAATCTTTGCGCCTTAAGGGTCTTGGCGTGAGACGAGTTGATTTCACGCAAAACCCGCTAAGTTCGCTAAGGGTTTAACCGAGCACGAGCACGAACTAGGGTACCAAGACCCCAAGACCCAGGACCCAAGACCCAAGACCCCCGAGACCCCAAAACCTCTACACCTCCGAAGCCTGAATCGTCCGAATCTGAGCCGGGCCTTCTTTCTTCCTAGCCACCAAAATCAAAGTGCGTCCCAACAGAATGGTCGGAGAGGCCATAATGGAACGGATTTCACGATTAGCTTCACGCTGCTGAGGATCGACTTCCTTGCGCATCGTCCGCAAGCTGTGGAACCTGACTAACGGCCAAAGAGGATACAGAGCAATCGAACTGCGTCGGTATAAATCGGTCTCGACAGACGAGATCTCGAAGCCGTTCGTGTGCAACATATAGCGCAGCTGGTAATACGTTACCGGGTTGATATGGTCAAAGACGGGCACCTGGCTGAACTCATTAATCGGCCGAGGAACAAGCGAATAGAAACCGGATAGCAAGTACTTAAGCCGCGAGGCCAGGTTCAGGATATTGGGTGTACTCAGGACGAGGTTCCCTCCCGGTTTAAGAACCCGGTGGCATTCCCGAACAAATTGGAATTGATCCTCGAGGTGCTCAACGCCCTCAATACAACTGACAAAATCGTACTCTTCGTCTTCCACAGGAAACTTCTGGTTGAGATCCAGATAGATGCAGGGGATCGGATCGACCTTGAAGAAATCAGGATCGATCTCGCCTGCTGTGACGTTGTACCCCAACTTGTGCAACTGCCAGGCCAGTGCACCTTCCCCGGCCGGAATTTCCAGGAGTCGTCCCCGGCTGGAAAAGGACGAGAAGATCTCCAGAACCTTCTTGTGCGTCTTTCCATGCGCGATGATCTGAAGATTTTCGTACGCTGCTATGTTACCTGATTGGTCCAGTTGGTCAGCCATACTCACTCCCGGTGATTGTCACTGTCTCAATCTTACTGCCTTTGCGTTCTTTGCGTCTTGGCGTGAAATGAATTGCCTTCACGCAAAGCCCGCCAGGGACGCTAAGGGAAGAACCCTGCTTGAGACGGGTCTGCGATCCTCCGTTCACCCCGATTACCGATAACCGATCACCGATCCCCCAGGTTCCAACTCCCAACTCCATCCACCCCGATCACCGATAACCGATTACCGCTCCCCCAGTTACCAATTCGTGATCGAGCCGTCAGGCCGGTGCAACATAGGGATCGGAGACGATGGCTCCGTAATCTCTGCGATAAGCTCAGCTCGATCCGGATCAAACTCGACACCGAGGCCAGGTCGTTGATTCGGCCACACTTTGCCGTTACGGAAGTCGAACGACTGAGGCAAGTGTGGTTCCTCCTTCGGCTGCACCCCCAGTATTTCCATGAGAACCGGGCCGGGAAAGGTCCCACAGACATGTACCAGAGCTGCAGTCGCGATCGGACCGGTGAAGTGCGGTACAAGCCCCACATAGTGTGTCTCACAAAGTGCAGCGAGTTTGTTGAACTCGGTCACTCCTCCTGCATTCGGGAGCGTAACCCGGGAATAGTCGATCAAATGTCCTTCTATCAGCTCGTTGATATCCCACCGATCACCAAACTGTTCTCCTACCGCAATCGGAACTTTGACCTGCTGCCTGAGCGTCCGGTATACGCCGGGGTTCTCTGACCGAACAAGGTCTTCTACGAAGTAAGGTTCCAAGTCTTCGATCAGCGAACTGAGGCGAACCGCCTCAGCCAAATCGAGACGGGTATGGTAATCGATCGACCAGTCTCCGTCCTTGCCGACACCCTCCCGAATCTCGACGCAGTTTTCATACGTCTTGCGGATCGCTTCACGAGAATTGTAGGGCCGGCCCTTCTCCGGCCCTGCCGCGGAGGTCCGGAAGGCTCGAAACCCTGCCTCGATGCAAGCCCTCGCCGTTTCGCGGTACGACCCTTTCCAGGGAAAACCGGTTGAATAACACTCAATGTACTCTCGCGTCAGCCCACCCAGCAACCCGTACAGAGGAACGTTCAAGGCTTTCCCGCGGATGTCCCAGAGTGCGAGATCCAATCCACCGAGCGCGTGGAGCTTCTCACGGCCCGGAGGGTAGAAGTAACCGCGGTACATCATCTGCCAGAGATGCTCAATTCGAGACGGATCTTGACCGATAAGCATGGCCCCACACTGAACAACCGTATCTCGCGAACCCCCTTCACCGATACCGGTGATTCCCTGATCGGTCTCCACCGTTATCACGTCGTTGCTCTGACTGAGAGTGGGTTTTGAGTTTGGAGAGCGATAAAACCGAATCCGACTGATCTTCATTTCAGGTGCTGCCGCATAACCGCCGGTGACACCGCTAATACCAGCACCTGATGCAAGTAGGGACGACTTAAGGAAAGCACGCCTTTTCATGCTGGTATTCTAAATCAGACTCGAAGAAGAGTCCTGCAATTCTGAATACTTTCATCTAAGCAAGCTTTGTGCGATAAGAACAGGGTGCAACAAGATGACCTTCCATTTTCACACTCCTATTGGGTGTCACGGGGAAAGTTCCTGGCCGGTCTCTATCCGGGTTCGGAGAACCTCGAAGAGGCCGACAGGAAATTCCGACGGCTTCTCAAGGCAGGCATCAGTTGCCTTATCAACCTTATGGAAGAAGACGAGATCAATTACCTTGGATCTCCTTTCATCCCCTATCAGCCGGTTCTCGAGAGAATAGCTTCTTCCAGAGGCTTACGTGTTAAATGCCTGCGCTTTCCAATTCGGGATCTTTCGATTCCGTCCGTCCAGCACATGTTTCAGATTCTGGATTCCATAGACGAAGCATTGGGGTCTGGACAGCCAGTTTACGTCCACTGTTTGGGGGGAATCGGACGCACGGGAACGGTTGTCGGTTGTTACCTTTTGAGGCATGGTCTCGCCGGCCCTGAGAATGTCCTCCAGCATATCGTAGAACTGCGGAAGGATACCCCGGGGCTTTACGTAAGGTCCCCGGAAACCGAAGAGCAGCGTCGTTTCGTTCTTGACTGGGCATTGGTGGACGGCCCGGACGGAACACCGGGGCGTTGAAATGAGCCGAGGGACTCCGGGAGCGAAATAGGAATCGGTTGATGACAACAGGAAGATGGAAACTGGGCTTTTCGCTGGCTCTTCTCACCGCGACACTGTGGGGTGTGCTTCCGATAGCCTTGAAACTCCTCCTCGACAGGATGGACGCCTATACCGTTACCTGGTATCGGTTTGTGGCTGCTGCCGCTCTGCTGGGCGCCTTCCTGGCCTATCGACGAAAACTCCCATCCTTATCCCAGTTGAAGCAGGCGAACAAGCCCGTTCTTGCTGTTGCCATATTCGGTTTAAGCGGCAACTACGTCCTTTATTTGGTAGGCCTGGACCGCGTTTCCCCGGAAACGGCCCAAATGGTGATTCAACTCGCTCCTATGTTTCTGCTTTTGGGAGGACTGATTCTCTTCAAAGAGACGTTTCGTAAGATCCAATGGGTGGGGCTGCTTGTCCTGGTCGGCGGGCTTCTGCTCTACTTCAACGACCCGCTTGGGGATTTAACTGATTTCAATGGTGCGTATCACTTTGGAGTCATGATCATAGTGGTAACTGCTTTTTTCTGGGCCGCCTACGCACTGGCCCAAAAACAGCTGTTGCGTGCTTTCCGTTCCGATCAGGTCCTGCTCATCATCTACATCGCTGCCGTGATCATTGTTTTCCCTGCCGTCCAACTTTCTCAAATCGGAGAACTCAATCGACTTGAGTGGTTTCTCCTTATTTTCAGCTGTCTGAACACGCTGGTCGCTTATGGCTGTTTTGCCGAGGCTTTGGCTCACTGGGAGGCCTCGCGGGTCAGCGCTGTACTGGCGGTGACCCCGCTGATCACGTTCGTCAGCATCTGGTTGCTTGCCCGCACATATCCCGGCGTCATGGCCTCTGAGAAGCTCAACGCCCCGAGCATCATTGGAGCGTCGCTCGTGGTCGTTGGTTCAATGCTGGCTGCTCTGGGACGCAGACGTGAGCGTAACGGTATTCCCGCAACTCCACCTCTGATGGAGTGATACCAATGTCAAATTTCAAATGTCAAATGTCAAATGTCGAACGGGGAAAGGGGAATCGGTGATCGGCCTGCCCTCCATAGCTTCAGCGAAGGAGGGGAATCGGGGGAACGGCCGGATGGGGCCCCCGGGGGAAATGCGAATGACGAAGTGCGAACGACGAAGTGCGAACGGCGAAGTGGGAACAGAGCATATCATCCCGGGTTTAATCCCGACTGCCGCAACGGATTCAACTATAATGAGCCTCAATTTGTGCAACAGAGGATCTGGCCATGGGCTATGAGAATCTGCTTTCAACACAGGAACTACAGCACCACTTAGGCGACCCGCACTGGGTCGTTGGGGATAGTCGGGTCTCTCGCGCTGACACAGAAAGAGGCAGGCGAGATTACCTTTGCGACCATATACCTGGAGCAGTCTATGGCCACCTGGACGAAGATCTGTCCGGTTTAATCATTCCTGGACAGACCGGTCGCCATCCCTTGCCGGTAATCAACGAT
>JAUVSF010000391.1 GCA_030597245.1 Acidobacteriota bacterium | reverse complement strand
CTAAACTGAAGAAATTTTCAGAACGTGCAGGACTGGTATGCAAGGAGTCTGAAGAACTTATGAAGACATTATGGAGGCATTACTTGATGCCATCCCTTCGGGTAGTATTGCCCGGTACCGTAAAACAGGTCGTTTTCCTGTGTTTGTGTATTACCAGTGTGGTTCATGCCGAAGTGCTGACCCTGCCGCTTGATCAACGCCCGGGTTGGTTGTCGCGGGACGGGATAGTGATGGCCGGGAACTGGGAACCGCTGCTCTTTCGTATTTATCAAGGCGGCAGCGATAATTACACCCCTACAGCAGAGCAGTTGGCCGCTTATCGGTACGAACAGAGTCCCGAAATGATCGCCCAACTGAAGGAACTGGGCGTTAATTTCATCATGACGCACTGCTACAAAGGTATGGGCCTGGAAATGGAACGTGAGAGCATGGCCGACGCGGTCAAGTTCACCCGGCTTTGCCATGATGCCGGCATACGGGTCGGGGTCTATTGCTACAGCGGCGCCTTCCTGTGGGAGCCGTTTTTCAAGGAGGTACCGCAGGCCAGGGACTGGCTCATACTTGATAAGGAGGGCAAGCCACGAATCCCAGAATGGAAGGGGAGCGAGTATCGCTACTTTTGGGACCGAAACCATCCTGATGCACAAGCGTTTTTCCGGCCAATTCTTCGCTTTGCCGTCGAAGATATTAAAGCGGACTTAATCCATTTCGACAATTATAGAGCCGGCCCCGGCAGTGAAGCCAACAGCGTAAAACGGTTCCGGCAATATCTCCGCGATACGTTCACATCCGAGCGGCTCAAGGAAATGGGCATTGACGATCTGAATACCGTGCAGCCGCCGTTGGGCGAGTCGTTGGAGGGTCTGTTTCACCGGGCCTGGGCCGACTTTTCTTGTCAATCTCTATCCGATTCTTATCATGACATGTCCCGCTATGCCCGCACACTTCGCAAGGACATTCTCATGGAGTGCAACCCTGGCGGGCCGGGGAACTATCTAAGGGCGTCCATGGACCACGGCAGGCAGCTCCAGGGCGGTGAAGCGTTCTGGCGAGAAGGGCACTCGCATCCTGGTTTTAAGGACGGCAAGCTTGTCCATACGCGCCTCCGTGATTATAATGTTGCCCGGCGTATGAACAATATGGCTTTTACCTATAACTCCAAACCCCTGTCTTTGGCCGAGTCCATGGCTTTCAACCTCGATTGCCTGGGACATATCTACTGGTTTCAAAACGGCAAGATATCCCCGGCGCCCGAGAAACAGGATGATGATCTGGCTCCGTTCATCCGGTTCTTTCATAAGCGTCGCGACCTCCTGAGGGACGCCGAGGTTGTTGCCGACGTGGCGGTTCTACGCAGTTTTCCGTCGCAGGTGTTCGGCGATTGGAAATACGTCAGGCTTCCTACTCGAGCCGAACAGATACTGATCGAAAACTGCGTCTGCTTCCAGATTATTTATGATCAGCACCTTGACGGTCTAAAGCGTTATCGCGTGCTTGTCCTGGCCGGCTGTGTCGCACTTTCGGACAAGCAGATCAGGCAGATCGAACAGTATGTCGAATCCGGCGGCCGGGTCTGCATAGTCGGGCCAGTGGCCACACATGATGAATGGATGATCCGGCGGGATAAGCCGACGTTCGCTGACCTGCCCGAATCCAACGTGATACGCATCCCTGAAGACGCAAACGTCCTTGACTCGGTCCACCAGGCCTGCGGGGATGAGCTTTCCTTGTCGGTTAAGACTGAGCCTGGACTCTGCATGGAGTTCACCGAACAGACCGGCAGACGTCTGGTTCATCTGGTCAACTACCGGATTGATAAGGCGGCTAAGAACATCGTAATCAGCCTGCGTCTGCCGGCCGGCCGTCATGTAACAAATGTAATGCTTGCCGGTCCCCAGCGGGAGCACGACCTCAAGCTGCCCTTTAGGGAGCAAGCCGGCCTTATTACCTTCACCGTGCCCGAGGTGAAAATCTATGAAATCGCTGTGGTTGCAATGAAATAACATTGAAGGGATGTTCGAATGTCTGATATCACAAGGCGACGTTTTCTGGGGGACTCGTTGCTTGCTGCGAAGGCCACCTGGCTGGGAACGGCTTTCCTGCCCGAGTTCGTCAACGCCGAGGAGCAGTCGCGACCGCTTTACAAAAGCTCCTATCATGTCATCGACGCACATGCCCACTGCGGCGCTCCGCATGAAGATTCCGTGCCAGCGCAACTGGATGTCATGTCGCGTACCGGCATCGACAAGTTCGTGGTCCTGCTGTTCGACACGGCGGGATGGGAGTATCCGGGCGGGTGGTCCGAGGCCAATGTCGTCGGCTGGTCCAAACTCCTCAGGAAGCATCCGGAGCAGTTGATCGTGTTCGGCACCATGGGCTTTGATCGCGTTACAGAGCCCGCGTTTTTCCAGGACATCGTCCGAAAACTGGACTGGCAGGCTGGCCTGGGCGTGCAGGGGATCAAGATGTGGAAGAACCTGGGCATGCACGTCCGGGACGCCTCTGGAGAGCTTCTGAAGATTGACGACCCTCGGTTGGACCCGTACTGGGCCAAGTGCGGCGAGTTGGGGTTGCCGGTGCTTATCCACTCCGCCGACCCAAGGCGGTACTGGACAGAAGCGCTCAAGGACAGGAAGCCCAGGATACATCAGCCTTGGATGCCCAGTTGGGAAGAATTGATTCGGCAGCGAGACGCTATTCTGAAGAGGCATCCCGATACGACCTTCATCGGCGCGCACTTCGGGAGTATGTCGTCCGATTTGCCGAGGCTGGCGGAGACGCTCGATGCGTATCCGAATTTCCATGTGGACTGCGCTTCCCGCTTGCGATTCATGGCGGCGCTTTCTCCTGAGACGGTCAGGGAGTTCTTTGCCAAGTACCAGGACCGGATACTCTTCGGAACCGACACTTTTGTACCGTATGTCGACCGTGTCCTGAACTCACCGGAAAAGCTGGCCCAATGGAAAGACCTGCGCAGCCGACAGTACGCCTGGTATCTGGAATACTTCGAGACCGATCATCAGGGCTTGGCCGAGCCGCTGCCCGGCAGCAAGCTCGTTCTATCCGGCGCCAAGCTGCCCCCGGACGTACTGGAGAAATTCTACCACGCCAACGCGGAGAAGCTGATCCCGGGACTCAACACCGTCGAAGCTGTCGAATCTCGCAATCGCCCGAAAGCAAACAGGGACCATGAGCGAACGGCGGTTGCTTAAGCAAGAAGTCAACTATGAAGCCTCAGTGTCTGGTCTTTCTTCATGGCCTTCTCACCGCACACGCGTGCGACACCACAATGATTCCACTTTGGAAGGAAAGCGGAGCACATGAAAGGGAAAAACATGCGATGTGCCATTTGTTTCGTCGTTGTCTCACTTGTTCCCAACCTGCTGGTCGGCGAGGTTTCCCCCGACGCCGTGACGGCGGTCGCGAGCCAGCGTCGGTGTGAGCCGGCTGGACGTACCTCAACCGATAGGGACTGGATTCAGCCGTACGAGAGGAATCCTCGCTACTGGCAATACGAGGGCCAGCCCGTGCTGCTGCTGGGCGGTACGGACGACGATAACCTGTTCCAATGGACCGGCTCGCGGCTGACCAGGCAACTTGACCTGCTCGAGTCAACCGGCGGCAACTACATCCGCTGTACGATGAGCGGCCGGGACGAGGGTAATGTCCAGCCATTCGCGCAAGCGGACGGGAAATACGACCTCAATCAATGGAACGACGAATATTGGAATCGTTTTGCGAAAATGCTGGAACTTACCCGGGAACGCGACATTATCGTTCAGATCGAGGTTTGGGCTTTCCACGATTTCAACCAGAGGTGGTGGGCCAAGAACCCCTGGCATCCGGCCAACAACATCAGCTACGACTTGTCCAGCACGACGTTGAAGGAGTCTTACGGCAACATTGGCAAAGTGCCCCACGATTTTTTCTTCACGGTGCCCAAGCTGAATAATGATGGTCTCGTGCTGGCCTACCAACAGAAGTTTGTCGACAAGATCTTGTCCCATTCTCTCCGGTACGGCCACGTGCTCTACTGCATGACGAACGAAATTCACCCGAAATACTCGCCCGAGTGGGGCTGGTACTGGTCGGAGTACGTCAGGGAAAAGGCTGCCGCCGCGAACAGGAACGTAGAAACGACCGAGATGTATTGGGAGATCGATCTGAAGAAACCGCAGCAGCGGGCGTCTCTGGACCGGCCGAAGGTTTTCTCGTTCTTTGAGGCCTCGCAGAACAGCGCCAAAATGGGCCAGGAAAACGGGGACAATCTGTGGTTTGCATACGACTACTTGGCACAAGAGCCACGCCCCATCAACCATGTCAAGATATATGGGGCCAACACGGGCTCCTGGAAGGGATCCACGGATCGCCATGCGACCGAGTGTTTCTGGCGGAACATCATGGGCGGCTCAGCCTCCAGCCGCTTTCATCGTCCACCCTATGGTCTCGGACGAGGCAAGAAGGCACAGACGCATATCAGAAGCATGCGAATGCTCACGGACGGCATGGACCTTTTCACCTGCGCGCCCCACAACGAGCTGCTTTCGGACAGAGAGCCCAACGAGGCCTACTGCCTGGCGGAGCCGGGCGAACAATACGCCGTGTTTTTCCCGGACGGTGGTGACGTGACAGTGGATATCAGTTCGCTGAAGGGCCCGGGCGTAATCCGCTGGCTGAAGATCTCCACCAGCGAATGGAAGAAACAGGAAGCAGTCCAAAACGGGCGCAAGGCGACATTACATTCACCGGACAAGGGTCACTGGGCGGTACTGATTGGCGACGCAATTCCAGTGCAGTCTCCGCCCTCGATCAAGTCTCAGTTGCAGGATACTGTTGCAGCCAATAGGAGAAAGGAATGAAACGTTTAACGTTGACTACAGTTTTGGTCGTGGTTGTTGCGCAGGCGACCTCCATCGGTGTGGCTGAGCCTCCCTATCCACCGAGCTCAGTGATCAAAAGCATCACCTGGCATTGGGATACACACGCTACAGCGGCGCCGGGCAGTGACCTATGGCCGGTCACCTGGGCGTCGAACGGCAACATCTAT
>JAUVSF010000363.1 GCA_030597245.1 Acidobacteriota bacterium | reverse complement strand
CAACATAATTGAGATGGGTGGATCGAGTTGGTATGTGCTAGCTGCGGAGTCGGATGCGCTTCTCCTCAGGCCCGAGCAACCAGCAGACCTCTGGTGTGAGCAGGGCGACCCGCCAACGGTCATACCATCCGAGTCGACGCGGTTTTCCCGAAAAGAACTTCTCGATTCGGATGGGCATCTCGTATTTCGGCTGAAGTACCTGAAAGGGTGCTGAGTTGACGGTCCGCCGCATCGACAGGATTAGATGGGGGATCTATCCGATAGATCAGTAGGGGACAGGTTGGTTCTCACCCCTTTCTGTCCTTGATGGTACAGTTGATTCTCAGACTGGAAGAGAGGTAGAAACTGGGTATGAGCTGTCGAATGGTGTATGCGCTTATAGTGACGACGTTGGCGGTTAGAGGGTTGGTGGCAGGGGATTTTGCGTTCTCAGTGGCGGGTGATCAGGTCTTGCTGAATGGTCAGGCATTCAAGGTCCTTGGGCTGCGATGTTCGAATGCCTTGATTTCTGATGCGACGACCCAACAACTGATAGACAACCTTGAAGGATATAGAACCTACGGCATCAACACCGTCAGTGTGTTCTTTATGGGGTCCCGGTTTGGAGACGTGACGGGTTACCGAGTTGATGCGAGCCTGAATCCGATCCATGCGGCACGGATGGCCCGCATCATTGAAGCAGCGGATCGACTGGGTATGGTTGTTCTCGTAGGTTGCCTTTACTGGAGCACTTCGAGAGCAAAAGAGGATCTCGTCAACGTGTGGAATCAGGGTGATGCTAACCGGGCGGTAGCAAACACCGTTCGCTGGTTGGCAAAGAACGAGTATCGCAACGTCTTCGTTGACGTCGATAACGAAGGGATGGCTCACGATAAGATGGGCTGGAGCATCCGTGAGATGATCAAGGCCGCACATGGCGTGAATCCTTCGATCATGGTTGCCTACAACGACAAAGATCCGGCCCCCTCTAATGCAGATCTCTATATTCACCACAGCCCAAAGGTGAAAGGGAAACCGTGGCTCGAAAGTGAAGGGACTCCCAAGAAGAATCCCGGTGGGTATTGGGGTGACTTCAGCAAAGAGACCCATCGGGCTACCGACGGCAAGTACTATAACTACTCGAGGATCGGCCGTTACACGGCGGAGATGAAGAAGGACGCTTGCCGCCAGACGGACGAAAATGTTAGGGCCTATAACGGTCACATGCTGGCATCAACGTGGATACAGTGTGCGCCCGCCGAAGGCGTTGGTGGACCCTTTTCGAAGCCCGGAGGGCGCTCGAAAATCGACGATGTGGATGGGGATATTGATGAGCTTGATCCAGATGCGGGCATACTCTGGTGGCTGGAATATGTAAAGGATCGGTATGGAGCTTGGGTTCCACCGAAGTAGAGTAGTGACCCGGAGATCACACCGTACGCATGGATCAAAGGTATCAGTCAACTGAAGGACCTGACTCAAGCTCGGGAAGTCCTTTCTTCAACTTGAGAGCCTTTGCAGCGGTATGATTGGGGGAACTGCCGATTCCCGTTTCGGGCTGGTGGGTTACTTTGCCTTGGAGAGCTCGTCGATGTTGACGCTTAAACATCATAAGAGCCTTACTGTAAAGAGGTGGGCCGAGTTTGGGTTCGAGCACCAGGTCTTAATGATCGCGAATGAGCTGAACCGCGCCGCGTCTTCACTCAAAAGAAACGATCCAGCTGAGGTTCGAATGTGTTACGAGCGGGCTCTCGAACTGATGCAGCTCACCCTTTGTGTCACGACTGGGTTTAACCGGTTACGAGAATTGGCACGGGCAAAGGAAGTTCTAGCGGGTCTCTATATTGCCGAGAAACCCCAACTCCAAGAGAACTCGCTTCTCTTGAATGCGTTAGTCGGGCTTTCTCCCAAGGCCCATTCGATGCTGAATCCGGAGGTACCTTCCCGGAAGTGAGAGCGTCATGCCTTCACATCCCAGACCTTTCTGGAAGTGCGAGACCGGGGTTTGCCTGCCACCGACCTCGCTCGGGTGGACGCGGCCCCTAAGGCTGTAGGATACCGTCAGAGAACTCCAATCCCGTGGGACTTCCTAGACCGAGAGGTGCGTGACGGAGGCGTTTACCTGCTTCTGTTGAGAGTCGATGAGCGGAAGCGGATCACCGTGGGAAGGCTGGGCAAACACGAAGGTCGTCATAATATCGAGGTTGCTGCTCCCGAACTCGTTCACTTCGAGAGCTCCGAACGCTTCTCCACTGTTTCTGGATGGCAGCTCTGGATCCTCGCATTTCTCATGCGCGAACTTCAAGCCGACGAGCTCAGGACCCAGATTGAGGGTGCGTCCCTCAATTCTTGGAACCTGGACCTTCGAGCCTGAGATCTTTATAAACCTAACCAAAACTTAACACGTCATTGGGCTTCAAAAGACGTAAAATAGCTCTAGTGAAGCCTTTGGCCGGGATTCTCCGTAGTAGACGCTTCTATCTCTTTGGTCTTATTGTGCTCCTCCCTGCGGTGTTTCTTGCAGGTGTCGCGGTTCGCACGTTTCAGGGCGAGATCATCCGCAACCGTTACCAGGAGCAGGAGCGCCAGCAGCAGATTAGCCGCCTATTTGAGAACGATCTGAATGACTGGCTTGAGACGCTGTATTCTTTTGAATCCGGTGAAGGGATAATTAGATTCCAGATCCAAAACGGGACGTTGTTACTTCCCGAATTGAATATCCTGGTCTCCGGACGATCGAGGGATTCGGTTCCAATAGCCGATCTGGAATTGCGTCCACTGCGTCGAGCGCAAGCTCTTGAACGGGAGGGCAAGAGCGCCAAAGCCGCGGCCGCGTATCGCCAGCTCTCAAAAGGTAAGAGACAGGTTGCCTCCGTGGCTCGGTTGTCACTGCTCCGGCTCGCGCTCACATACAACCAGAAAGAAGATGTAGTCAACTGGCTCACACAAATCCGGGAGCACGATAAGGACGCATTCACCGAAGCCGGCGTTCCGGTCTGGGTGGGAAGTGCACTGCTGCTAATCTCGAGGGGCAGACTTGCTCTTGAAACAGCAGAGTTTCTGCAAGAAATCCTGATTGGACTCGAGAAAGGAAGCTGGATTCTAGAGGCGTCTCAGTGGGCGTATTACGGAAGAGCAATCTCTACAGCTCTGAAAAACGATGACCAACAGCGTGCTGCCGGCTCACCGACTAGCGATCGAATTGACGAAATTATCCAAACGGCGAATTGGCTTGACTCGGTAGTAGCCCATGTTCCCGAGATCCTGGCTCTTCAACCGGCGCTTGAGGGCGCGAATCTCGCGCCTGTACGGAAGACTTATTTGCCGGACCTGCATTCGATCGTCGTTTTGCGGGTGATCCAAGGTCAGAGCAAGGGTTTTTTCATCGATGAAGGCCGTTTTCTTGAAGAGGCGACGGAGCGCCTCGATTCTCTGACGGTAGCCGAAGACTTCGAGGGAAATCTTGTGTTAGCTGGCGTAGGAGTCCCAGCTTCCGCGACGGTTCTTCCATCATGTCCCGGACTAGGAATTGTCTATTCAAGAGAGCTCGCTGCCGGGGGAGTCTTCGATATTCAGAATTACCTTTTCTCTTACTTAATGGCGCTGCTCCTGCTTGTTATTGTGGCTGCTCTCTTTTTCATCTACCGGGCAGTCACTCACCAGATTGAGCTGACTCGGATGAAAACGGACTTCGTCTCGGCGGTCTCTCATGAGTTTCGCAGCCCTCTCAGTGCGATTCAGGCCCTGTTGGAACGAGTGGAATCGGGTAAGGCCAGCGAACCCGAAATGCTGACTCGGTACCACCAGGTGATTCGACAGGAAGTGCATCGACTTACGCAGATGGTGAATGAGTTACTCGACTTCGCCCGGATGGAGGAGGGAAGAAGAGAATTTACCAGAGAGACGGTTGATCTCAATGAGATTACCCGGGAGGTTGTGACGTCTTTCGAGAATCTCGGCTATCGGGAACGGCTGCTTACAGATTTGGATGATGGCCCCAATCCGCCAATCGTGGAGGCTGATCGGACTGCGGTTAGCCAGTGTCTCCAGAACCTGGTTGACAACGCGCTTAAGTACTCCCACGAAGACTTTCCGGTGACGGTTAAAACCGGTCAGTGTGAGACAGAAGTGTTTGTCGATGTCAACGATCGAGGAGCAGGTATTCCAAGTTCAGAGCAGTCTAAAGTATTTGAGCCTTTCTATCGAGTCCAGACTAGTAGTGTGCGCCAGGTCAAGGGCGTAGGGTTTGGCCTTTCACTGGTCAAGCGGATGATGGAGGAACAGGGTGGCAAGATAACCCTGCAGAGTGAGGTGGGCCAGGGAAGCACCTTTCGCTTGACATTTCCGTTGAAGCGTTCATTCGAGTTCTGAGATTGGAAACGGAAAGATGAGCAAAAAGATTCTGGTGATTGAAGATGAGCCTGCCATCAGTATGGCGGTCCGGGACGAACTGGCGTTCGAGGGATATACGGTCGATGTGACCGATGATGGCGATACCGGCCTCGAGAAGATACTCGAGAACAGGCCCGACCTGGTGGTGCTCGATCTCATGCTGCCCGGTAAGAGCGGATTTGAGATCTGTCGAGAAGTCCGAGAGCAGGGGCTGAAGACGCCGATCATCATGTTGACGGCACGCACTCAGGACGCCGATCGCGTGCGGGGACTTGATCTGGGAGCCGATGATTACCTTGTTAAGCCGTTCAGCCTGGCCGAGCTTCTTGCGCGGGTTCGCGCGGTATTGCGACGTTCCGGAACCGAGGGGCAGGAAACCAAAGGTTCAGGGCCTCTCCAGGCGGGTGATCTCCAGGTAGACCCCAGGAAACATAAGGTTTTTAAAGGCGCAGTAGAGGTCAATCTGACTCCCATTGAATTTCAACTGTTGGAGTTGCTGCTCAGGCGCGCGGGCGAAGTAATCAGCCGAGACGAATTCCTGAACCAGATCTGGGGAGAGAAGGTGTACGTGACTCCCCGCGTCGTTGACACTCACATGGCCGCGCTGCGCAAGAAAATCGAAAACGATTTGAACGAACCGTCCTATGTCATCAGTGTCCATGGTGTGGGCTATAAACTTAACGAGACTCTGACAGGAACTTAACCTGACCTTCAAGCACTTCACGCCCAGTCTGGCTAGTGTGGAAAGTGTAGAGGAGGGAAGAATGAAGTTGAGATTCTTTTTAATAATCGGTTTCTCACTCCTGGTGATGATCCCAGATGCACTGGAAGCCGGTTCATCAGAGCAGAGAGCCGCTTTTGAGCAGGCCATTGTCGTGGAGGAAATCCACGGCAGGGTTGAGGAAGCCGTCGTCCTTTATCAGAAGATCATCGAAGAGGCAGAAGAACCATCCCTGGCTGCTCAGGCACAATTACGCATCGGTATCTGTTACGAGACACTGGGTCTGCAGGAGGCGCACGCTGCTTT
>JAUVSF010000264.1 GCA_030597245.1 Acidobacteriota bacterium | reverse complement strand
TCCAGGCCGTCACAAAACTGCTGATCTCCGAAGTGACAAGCTGGAAGCTTATCTTCCGGGAGGATGATCTTCCAGGTCGTCTCTTGAAGGAAGAAGTCTCGAGGCCCCCGGCTCTGGGCCGAAGAGTTTGAATGCCTGAGCGAAGCTGAACGTATGCTTTGTTGGAGGCAACACCATGATTACGTGCGAAGAACAAAACGACATCACCCCAGTTTGTCCTCACTGCAAGTTAGCCCTCGGGAAGGTCTGGTTCCGACAGCTTGGTGGTATCCTTGGCAAACGCTACGTGTATTTCTGCCCCGGCTGCAAGTGTTGCCTGGGCGTATCGCACCGAAAGGGCTTCTGGATGGGCTAGTCGCATACTCCAGGAGCCCCTTTCGGGAACATAGAGCCTCACGGTAGACAATCGTTCGACTGAGATAACGAGTGACCCCTTTCCAGCCACCAGAAGCTGTTGGCCTCCAACGCTCTCTCCTCATCTCAGCTTGTGAGGGAGGCAAGCCCCCTGTAGACTTGCTGTAACTTGCTTCAGAGGGAGGAGACATGGCGCACTCGAGCCTCATAAGAACGATTCTGAACCTGCAACTTTGGATCCTGATCGGATGCCAACTACTTCCCTTGGCGCTAGCGGAGTCCAACCCTGGAAACCAGAAAGAACGCTTAGACTGGTTCCAGGATCTTGGATTCGGACTCTTCATCCATTGGGGAGTCGATAGCCAG
The DNA here is from genome assembly GCA_030597245.1 of Acidobacteriota bacterium. Lineage (GTDB taxonomy): Bacteria > Acidobacteriota > UBA6911 > RPQK01 > JAPXNP01 > JAUWTT01. Next base: position 6,227 of record JAUVSF010000264.1, on the reverse strand, counting down.
ATTGGGTCCGTGATCAGTCACTCCCTCGTGGGTGCTTCTGAGGAGTACGCGGACAGCTTCTTTGAAGAGCTGCCGAAGACCTTCAAGCCCGGCCGGTTTGATCCAGATGCATGGGCGCGTTTGGCAAAGGTGTCCGGTATCCGGTATCTAGTCTTCACGACCAAACACCATTCCGGATTCACGATGTTTGAGACGGCCACTACTGAATTTGGAGTGATGAACACACCTTTCGCCCGCGATGTCACTCGAGAACTTGTCGAGGCTTTTCGGGCACAGGGTATCGCTATCGGATTCTATTTCTCACCTGATGATTTCCACTTCTTGTATCGTCAGGGCGTTTTGATCAGCCGGAGGCGCCCGGAAGCTCAGCCCGTTAACAACTCGCCACTGATGAAACACAATCAGGAACAGGTGCGAGAGTTGCTCTCTAACTACGGTGCTGTTGATATTCTCTTCTTCGATGGTCCGGCTGAGGGTCTGCTTGATCTGAGCTGGTCCCTCCGACCGGACGTCGTTGTTACCCGAGGTGCCATGAAGACTCCTGAGATCGCTCCATCGACTGATCAAAGGTTGCCGGATCTTTCAGATATTGAACCGTGGGAAGCTTGTTTCACAATGGGGACTTCGTGGCAGTACAAGCCGACCAACGAGGTCTACAGAACTGGATCCGAGTGGATCGAACTGCTCGTTGAGACCCGCGCCAAAGGCGGGAACATGTTGCTGAACGTTGGTCCTACACCTGAGGGGGAAATCCCAGAGCAGCAGGAGGATATTCTCCGTGAGATAGGGTTGTGGCTGTTCGTCAATGGAGAAGCCATCTACGGCGTCCGCCCCTGGGTTCGCAGCAATGAAGGGAATATCTGGTTCACGCGGAAACGTGGTACGAATACTGTCTTTGCCATTCTGGTTACCGATTCGTGGAACTTCGGCGAGAGAAAGGATTTTGTTCTGACAAGTGTTGCAGCCGGTCCGGAGACAGGTGTATCAGTTCTGGGCCAGAGTGATCAGGTCTTGGAGTATCAGCCGGACGTGGTTCCGCAAACTCGCTGGAGGCAGGCCCAGGACGGACTCCACATTTCCGTGGTGCGTGCCCAAAGGCTGTATAATGATCGTACCTGGCCTAACCCGGTGGTCCTTAAGATTACCGACGCCAGACCACCCGACCATTAATAAGGAGCCTTGTAGTGTCTTCAGAGCTATCTAAGAAACGATGTATGCCCTGTGAAGGGGGTGTCGCTCCCGTAAAAGGAGATGAATTGGTTGACCTGGTCACACAGATTGGTGATTGGTGGATCGTTGTGGACGAACATCATCTGGAGGCAAAGTTTTCATTCGATGATTTCATGCAGGGACTGGAATTTACCAACCAAGTGGGTGAGTTAGCTGAGGCAGAAGGGCACCATCCGGACATTCTTCTCTCTTACGGAAGAGTTGAAATCAAGTTATGGACTCACGCCATCGATGGCCTCAGTGAGAACGATTTCATCCTGGCAGCCAAGATAGACGAACTGAGGTAACGCGTCTGAAGTTCCCTTTTCTTCCTTTGTTTGCTAGCTTGACCAGCATGAAACTGCGTCTTGCTCTCCTTGTCTTTTCCTTTTCGGTGTCCTTGTCCTGCAGTTCCGATTCGCGCCCCAATATCATCATCGTCCACGTTGACGATCTGGGCTGGACCGACCTCGGCTGCTTCGGCAGTGATTATTATGAAACTCCGCACATTGACCGGCTAGCTGCGGAGGGAATGATTTTCACCAATGCTTATGCTGCAGCCGCGGTCTGTTCCCCCTCGCGGGCGGCACTTTTGACCGGCCGCTACCCGGCACGTCTTGGGATCACCGATTGGATTCGAGCCCGTTTCAATGCCGACGCCTGGGAGCCTGGGACACCAATTCCCGAGTTCGAATCGGACACCTCGAGGCGCCTTTCAACGCCTGTGAACCAGCCCTATCTGCCCCACGACGAGATCACCATCGCGGAGCACTTGAAGTCGGCTGGATACGTATCCGCGCATATTGGTAAATGGCATTTGGGGCGGGAGGATTGGTATCCAGGTTCGCAGGGCTTCGACGTCAACATTGGGGGATGCGACTTCGGGCAACCCCCCTCCTACTTCGACCCCTATGAAAACGAGCGAGTGAAAGGAATTCCGACGCTGGCGCCACGTAGAGAAGGTGAATACCTGACGGAACGAGAAGTGGATGAAGCTGTAAGGTTCATTCAAGCTCATAAGGATCAGGCGTTTTTCCTTTACTACGCACCCTACGCCGTCCACACCCCTATTCAGGCAAAGCCGGAGGTTGAGGCAAAATACGAGGCCAAGGAGAAGACGAATCACACGAACCCTGCTTACGCAGCGATGGTGGAGAGTGTTGACGATGCAGTCGGACGCATTTTGGAGACGCTGCAAGAGCTGAAACTCGCGAAACGCACACTGATACTTTTTACGTCTGACAACGGTGGGCTCGAGCGGGTCACCGACAATGCACCCCTGCGGGACGGAAAGGGCTCGCCGTACGAAGGCGGCATTCGTGTGCCGCTGATTGCATGGTGGCCGGGGTCCATCCCTTCGGGATCAAGTTCGGATATGCTTGTATCCAGTATCGACTACCTTCCGACCATTGCTGATGTGGCTGGAGTCCCGCTGAACCACTCCGTGGATGGGCAGAGCCTCTGGCCAACCATGAGTGGGGTGGCTGGAATGGAAAGCAGGGAACTCTTCTGGCACTTCCCTCAATACCGGTACGATCAGGTTGGGCCGTACAGCATCGTTCGGTCCGGGGACTGGAAGCTGATCCGGTACTATGACCCTGAGCCATATGAAGTGAACCGCATCGAGCTCTTTAACCTCGCCGCGGATGTTCGAGAGGAACGCGATCTCGCCGGGGAACAGATCGAGAAAGCGAATGAACTTGAAGCGCTGCTGGACGCTTGGCTGGAATCTGTCGGAGCTCGGCTGCCGGTTGAGTATTTAAAAGAGGGAACGGATTAGCGGAGTTTGCGTGTTATTGGGCCTTCAGTATAACCCGTTCGCACTTCGAACTTCGTTTTGCACGATCTCTTTTCTGGGCAACACACCCTACAGCCGAGTTAACCGGGGCTCCCCCCCCACGGAATGCACCTTTACGATCTGATATCCTGACCCGAAGGAGAAACATATGTTGTATCGCCGCCTTATCAATTACTGGTTGGCTACTCTGGTGGTCTGCCCGCTACTTTTTGCACCGGCTCAGGCTCAGGATCGGACAGTGATTGGGTTCGTACTTGACGGACCTTGGGAGAGAAACCAGGAAGCTCGGCGGCTGATAGAAGCCAGGATCGAAGAGGCCCTTGGGAATCCCAGGGTAGCATTCCCGGCTGCGAAGCGGGTAACAGGCAGTTGGACACTGTCATCGGTTGCGAGCGCCCTCAATCGTCTGCTTGAAGATCCCGACGTGGGCTTGGTGATTACGCTTGGCTTGTTGTCTTCGCACGAAGCAGTTATGCGCGGGCCCATGCCGAAACCTGTGATTGCGTCTCGAGTTGTCGGCTCCGGAGTAGCCGATGTTCCCTCGAAGGACTCGGCCGTTGGGCGAGTCAGCGGGGTCCAAAACCTCAGTTACATCACGTTGGAGGACCTGGACCTGCGTCGAAGTATCGCCGAATTCCAGAAGTTCAGACGTTTTAGAAAGGCGAGTATCCTTGTCTCTGAAGCGTTCAGAGACCTGGCTCCCAATTTGGAGGGACTTCTGCAAAAAGAGCTTGCGACGAGTGGGGTCTCCGATTCGCAAGTCGTTTTCGTTGGAAACTCGGTGGTGCCCGCTCTATCGGCGATTGCCCCCAACACCCAAGCCGTGATTCTAACTCTCTTACCGCAACTCGATCTTGAGGACTATGCGAGCTTGCTGGGTATTTTGCGGAACAGGCGCTTGCCTGTGTTTTCGGTGGGTGGAAACATTTTCGCCCAACTCGGTGCGCTTGCCGGCTGGGGTCCTGCGGACGCCATCGATGAAGTTGCCGCACGGATAGCTTCGAATGTTGAGCGAGTTATTCGCGGTGAGGAAGCGGGAGACCTTCCGGTAGAACTCAGTGTGAAACCGCGACTCGCAATCAATGTTGAGACGGCCGGGGCCCTGGGTATCGGACTTGGTGATGAATGGCAAGATGCGCTGTTGGTCTTTCAAACGCTCGACCTGGGAACCGGATCGCCGTCAATGATGGGCATGTCCAATCAGGTTCCGACTGAGGCACCTCGAGTCTCGTCCCAGCGATTGACACAGGAACAGATCAGACGAGAACAGGCGAAAACGGGGGCTGAGATCCGGAAGCGTATCTTCAAGTTACGAAACTTCTCAGCATTTGACGCTGTTAACCCCAAGCTGGTTGGGACGAACGAAATCATTCTCCTCGGGTACGTCTATAAACCAGGGTTGAAGAGAGACCTCGAGAACGCGGTCGGCTCAATCAAGAGGATCGACACGGTAGAAAACCAGATAGAGGTTCTCCCTCCCTCGCTTGACGATGACGAAATCCGATTGGGCGTCTTCAGAGCGATCTATGGGCACCCATCCCTTAGCCAGTATCTTCCTAAGGGCAGCAAAACTGGAGCCTTTGGAGGAAACCTGGCGGTGAGTGTAGATGGCGAGTTCTTCCCTCGCGGCCCGCACCCAATTCAGATTCTGGTCAAGAACGGTGATGTTGCTCTTATTGGTAGAGTCTCTTCGGCGTCGCATCGGCAGATTGCAGACACTCAAGCGAAGTCTGTCCCAGGTGTTAGCTCTGTGGAGACCTATCTCAGGGTTGTTTCGAAATAAGAGACCTGAGTCTTGAGTCTTGGGGCTTGGTCTTGAGTTCGAACTTCGAACTTCGAACTTCAGATCTCACGTCGCTTGACCCGATCCTTGTGCATGGACACCAAGAATCAAAGGTCTATGTTTGGAGTGCGGAAGCCTGAGAGTGCAGACCGGAGGTATGTCACTCCCGAAACTTCGAGATTTCGGGTATTCAACTCACTTGCACCACCATCCACGTCATGTCGTCGTGTTGGCGTGCTCCGCCTACGAACTCGTCTACGGCTCTTCTAAACACGTTCAAGCTCTCTTTCGCGGAACCATGGGGGGCTGCCTCCACAAGTGACACCAGCCTGCTGTCCTCAAACTCCTCGCCGCTGCTGTTGACTGCTTCAACCACCCCATCGGTAAAGATCAAAAGGAAGTCGCTGCTTTCCAGCTGGAGTTCTTCGATTTCATATTCGCTGGTAGTCATGATTCCGAAAGGGAGCCCACCGCCACTCAGTCTCATTAGTTGTCCATTCTGACGTTTTAGCAATGGGTAGTTGTGACCTGCATTGATGTAACGAAGGAGCCGACTCTCAAGAGAGACCTCGGCCAGGAAGGCCGTGGTGAAACGCCTGCCGCCGAGACTCCTTTCACAGACGCTCTTGTTCAAGCGAACCGCAAGTTCCTCGAGTGAAGGCCTGGTTGCCACAAGTGCTCGCAGACTCGCCTGGAACGTTGCCATGAGCAGGGCCGCAGGAACACTCTTTCCTGCGACATCGGCCATCACAAGAAGGATTCTCTCTTCCGTTTCGTCGCCCGCATTGACGATCACATCATAGAAATCACCGCCGACTGTGTTTGCCGGTCGAGTCGCGAATGCTATGTCCAGGCTACCCAGCGTTGGAGGCGTCTCCGGGACCAACCATTGCTGAATCTCTCGGGCAATCTGAAGATCGCGTTTCATGATTACTCGGTCAGCCAGTTCGAGAGCGAGGAGGAGGATGAATCCAAGGCCTCCGTAGAATGCCAGGGTTGGCCGATTGTCCGGAACCTGGCCGACCCCGCCGACAAACAGCACGAGAGAAATCAGGAGCAGCACTCGGCGGGCCGGTGTCAGGTGAAACAGCATCGCCTTGAAGAGGATCCAGCTGATTTTGAAAAAGCGCTTCCAGCGGGGAATTTTCTGGAGAGACTCCCAGTCCACTTCCTCGGAATACAGTTTGTAGCTGGACTCAGCCTCGGTCTTGAACTGTCCCCACAGTTCCTTGAGAGCCATTCCTTCGGTAATTCGCTCGTAGAATTCACGGATCTGCATGATTGGGATATGCGCTGCCTGCCTACTATGGCAGCTTGCCGAAACGGAGTCCACCGTTCAAATGACAAGTGTCAAGTGTCAAATGACAAGTGAGATGTACTTCCTTGGTGTCCTTGGTGCCTTGGTGGTAGATCTTCTTTACCGATCCTATTTCTTTC
>JAUVSF010000012.1 GCA_030597245.1 Acidobacteriota bacterium | reverse complement strand
GGTCAAGATTGCGAGGTTGTACAACCGCGTTTATCACAACGTGATCGACTTGATTCAGGAGGGCAACATCGGACTTATGAAAGCGGTGACACGGTTTGACCCTTACAAAGGGAATCGCCTCCCAACCTACGCTTCGTGGTGGATCAAAGCCTACATTATCAAGTTCATCATCGATAACTTTCGAATTGTCAGGATTGGCACGACTAACGAACGCCGACGTCTGCTTTTCAACTTGAAAAAAGAAAAGGAGAAGCTTCGCCTGCAGGGTATTGAACCAACGCACCAGCTCCTGGCTAGACGGCTGAACGTAACGGTCGACGATGTAAGGGCCGTTGAGAGTAACATCGAATCTTCAGATCTCAGCTTGGACGCGTATGTGGGAGACGATCAGAAGCTTCGTTACTCAGATACGCTGAGAGCGGCTGAAGAGCAGGTGGATGAACAACTGGCGCGTGGCGAGCTCCAGCAGTTGTTCAATGAGAAGCTGGAAGAGTTCTCGGCGACGCTCAATGAAAGAGAGCTGAAGATACTCAAAGAGCGCCTCGTCGCAGAGGAGCCTCTGACACTGCAACAAATCGCTGAGCAGTATGGCGTGACGCGTGAAGCGATTCGCTTGAACGAGAAGGCACTCATCAAGAGAATCAAGGAATACATGGAGTCTGCTCTGTCTGGAGTTACGGACGTCGAGTTCGGACTTCTCAGCTGACAACGGATTCCCATTTCTTTGAAACCTTTTCTCCAGGCTGGCGTCATATCCAGTGAATTCGGGCGTTTCTTTCGAATTCTCAAAATCAAGTTTTTTCTTGACTTTCGAGAATTCGAATGTATGATTTCGATTTTCCGCCGTGCCCGATCTGGGTTGGGTACGGCTTTTTTCGTGTGCAGGTTTTTGTAGAGAAGAGAACGTCAATAAGAGGAGGACTTCGAAATGGCAGAAAAAATTAGCAAAACAGCGAGGGCTAGTCTTGGAAAAAAGGGAGCGGCTGGTGGCGGCCGCGATTGCCCGCAGTGTGGATCACCCATGGTAGCTACCAAGGTTATCCGCTCCGCTTTCCAGCCGGGTGGCATGTATTGGGTTTGCCAGGAGGATGATTATCGAGTGAAATCTTGATAACTCTGCTGAAATTTAGAAGTTTAAGGGGACCGAATCCTCGACGGGCTTGTCGGAGGTGAAGGTCCCCTTTTTGGGGTCTGGTGCTCAAACCGCAACAGCCCAAGCTCGAAGCTCGAAATCCGAGAATCGGAAACCGTAAATCGAAAACGGCCTCACGCAAAGGCGCCAAGGTGTTTCACGCAAAGAACGCAGAGAGCGCAAAGGGGAGTTTGGCTATCTCAGCGCGGGCTTGTCTTTTGTTAAACCCTCAGTGAACTTTGCGGACTATGCGTGAACTGAAATTCGAATTTCGAGCTTGGCCAGGGCCCTCTTGCGCAGCACGTCTCTTTGTCTACTTCTCACAGCAGCAACATTGCGTCGCCGTAACTGTAAAACCGGTACCTTTCTCGAATCGCCAATTCATAAGCGCTCCGGATTAACTCCTTTCCGCCAAACGCCGAAACCAGGAGGAGCAACGTGGACTTCGGGAGATGAAAATTCGTCACGAGACCATTGACTGCCTGGAAGTCAAACGGAGGGTAGATGAACAGATCAGTCCAACCGCTATCCGCAACTACTTTGCCGTGAACCCGAGCAACATGCTCAAGAGTTCGGGTCGTAGTAGTTCCCACAGCAATTACCCTGTTCCCTGACTGGGAGCATTTCCCTATCTTCTCCACAGCATTAGATCCAATCGAATAGTGCTCTCGATCCATCCGATGATTCTCGACCTCCACTTCCTGGACCGGCTTGAAGGTTCCATAACCCACGTGAAGCGTGATTTCGCAAGAGTGCAACCTCCTGAGTAAGTTCGGCGTGAAATGGAGTCCGGCGGTGGGAGCGGCAACGGAGTTAGACTCCTTTGCGTAGACTGTCTGATACCTTTCTCGATCAAAAGGTTTGTCGCTCTCTCCCTGCCGCTTGATATATGGAGGGAGAGGGATGTTGCCACAACGTTCTATCCAGTCTCGCAGATTTCCTTTTGACTCAAAGCGAATCCTTCTCTTGTCCGAGGAATCCGACTCCAGAATCTCAGCTTCAACGTGCCCAGGTTCCAATGTGAGCCGTGTGCCCGAGCGGGCCCTGCGCCCAGGTCGCACCAGTGCCTCCCAGAGTCCTTCAGCGATCTCATTCAAGAGTAGAATCTCAATGCGGGCGGTGCCTCCCTTTTTAATGCCGAACAGGCGCGCGGGGAAGACACGGCTATTGTTGAGCACCAACAGATCATCCGGTTCAACGAAGAAAGGAAGGTCACAAAACCGAGCGTGCTCAATCTCTCCCGAGTCCCGCCTTACGACCATCAATCGCGAGTGGTCCCTCTTTTCGACCGGGCGTTGCGCAATCAGGTCGGATGGCAGTTCGTAATCGACTTCCGATAGCCTCACAAGGGAAACGATAGAACACCCTGCCAATCTTTGGAACCCTGCACCTCAACGCACCTGATTGACAGCGTCTCAATCTGTCAGCCGAATCTTGTAAGTTCGGCCAAAAGATGATCGATCTAACGGGCAAGATCGCACTCGTAACTGGAGGTTCAAGAGGAATCGGCCGGGCTTGCTGCCTTAAGTTTGCGCAAGCTGGAGCCGATGTCGCGATAGGCTACAATGCCAATCATGCTGCAGCGGAGTCAGTTCTGGCGGAGATCCGTCTGCTGGGCCGGAGAGCTATTACCGTGTCGGGTGACATCGCCGACCGGGAAACCCTGGAGAACCTCTTTAGCAGTGCTGGGAAGACCTTCGGGAGAGTGGATATCGTCGTGGCTAACGCAGGAATTTGGAGACGAGGTCCGATTGAAGAACTCTCGGAGGAGGAGTGGCGTCAGACTATCGACGTTAACCTGACGTCGGCGTTCCGAACCTGCCAACTTGCAGCGCGAGGGATGAAACCTCGAAAGCGAGGGAAAATCATTCTAATCAGCTCGACCGCCGGGCAGAGAGGTGAAGCCTACTACTCACACTACGCAGCGAGCAAGGGTGCCCTAATCTCATTCACAAAATCTCTGGCCGCCGAACTGGGTCCCTGGAACATCCATGTCAACTGTGTTGCTCCTGGATGGGTCACCACGGATATGAGCGCGGAGATCTTGGAGAATCAAGAGGAGCGCGAGAAGATCGAGCAAATGACTCCTTTACGCCGAATAGCCACCGCGGACGAAATTGCAGGCCCGGTCCTTTTCCTGGCCTCGTCACTTTCCGACCAGGTTCAGGGCGAAGTATTGAACGTCAACGGAGGATCTGTGTTGTGTGGTTAGACCGTCATGAAAAGCTGGAAGCTTACCCTCCCCGCGTCGCCTATTTCATGCAATACAAAGCGCTGGAAGGAAGATGGCCTTCCAGGTCGTCACTTAATTGTCAGTCTCCAAAGTGACAAGCTAGAAGCTTATCTTCCGGTTGCACACGGTTTCGTTCCAGACAGGGAGCGCGGGGATTCCAGCCCGGCGGCGCTTCACGCTGTACCTCCACTAGTTGGCTACCCCACCTGCGGAGGGAAGCAGGCGGATCAGATATCGAGGATGACAAAGCACCTCCACCCCTCACTCGTCTGCTCCAACTTGAACTGGTGAAGCGTGACGGCTTTGACATCGGCTCTCTGCTCATGCCGGGTCGGATCGATCTCTTCACCGAAACCTGTGGCAATCAGCTTGAATTCGCCTCCCTGCTCCTCGATTTCCACCCGGGGAACTCTCAACAGGAGTCCGTCGGCGTCTTTGTAATAAATCAACTCCTGAAGAAAATCGAAGAGCAGTAGATCCAGTTCGCCATTACTCAGCTGGATCTTGCGCGAGGTCTTCGCCAGGATTCCATCTACTGAATCGATCATCGTGTTGATCGTAGCATCGCCGGCAGCTACGAACAGTTCGGCTAGGTCTTCCCCGGTTGCCTCGAAGGCGACATCAGCGATAGCAACGCTATCCAGAAAACGGTACGCCATCGCTTATCCCTTGACATTTCCTATAGGCACGAATCGAGCCACGGGTTTGCTCAATCCGGCGCGCGTCGTGGCCTCGACGACCTCATCAATGTCCTTGTACGCACCACCCGCCTCTTCGGCAAGCCCTCTGAGCGATGCGGTTCGGACGTAAATACCGCGATGTTTCAACTCACGCAGCAGCTTGTCGCCTTGCCAGATTTTCCGCGCCTTCGTCCTGCTCATCCGACGTCCGCTTCCGTGAGCGGTACTGAAGAAAGTCTCTTGACCTTCACTACTACCCAACAAAAGGTACGAACCCGTTTCCATGCTACCGCCAATGATCACAGGCTGCCCCAGATCCTTGTACCTTGGAGGGAGGTCCTCCATCCCTCGAGCAAATGCTCGAGGCGCCCCCTTTCGATGGACTAACACCTCCAGCGCCCTGTCATCAATGAGGTGTCTCTCCAGTTTGGCCGTGTTGTGTGAAACATCGTAGATCATGTGCATACCGAGTTCCTCAGCGGAGCGGCTAAACACTCGCGAGAAGGCCTTCCGAACGTGGTGCAAGATGATCTGACGGTTTGCAAAAGCCATATTCAGTGCACATTTCATGGCAGCGAAGTAGTCAGTTCCTTCGGGAGAGTGCAACGGGGCACAAGCCAACTCCCGGTCACGCATCTCGATGCCGTATTTCTTCCGCATGACGCTCAAAAACAGCCTCAAGTAATCGGTTGCCACCTGATGTCCGAAACCACGGCTTCCGCAATGAAACATCACAACAACCTGGTTTGGCACATTGAGCCCGAACCTGGCAGCCAGGCTACTGTCAAACACATTCTCCGGCCGCACTACCTGGACTTCCAGGTAATGGTTACCGGACCCCAGAGTTCCTACCTGATTAAAACCTCGGTCAATGGCTTTCTTACTGATACTCGCAGCATCGGCACCTTCAATACATCCAACTTCTTCCGTAAGCTCCAAATCTTCGGGCCACCCGTATCCATGTCTCACACACCAGCGAGAACCCTGCTCGACAAGCTCGAGAAACTGTGGTTTGGAGATCTTCAATGCTCCTCGGCTTCCTACGCCTGAGGGTACCAACTCGAAAAGCGTATCGATCAACTCCTTAATGCGTGGAGCCACTTCCTCGAGGGTCAAGTTCGTGCGGATCAAACGCATCCCGCAATTGATGTCAAATCCGATGCCCCCTGGGGAAATGACACCACCTCGCGCGGGGTCTGTTGCAGCAACTCCACCTATCGGAAAACCGTAGCCAGAATGCCCATCAGGCATACAGTATGCGTACCCAACGATTCCAGGGAGAGTGGCAACATTGGTCAGTTGATCGAAGACTGCGTCGTCCATACTTTCCAGAAGATTTCTGGTTCCCACGATCCGCGCTGGAACCTTCATCCCCGCCTTGTACGAAGGCGCGATCTCCCAGAGCGTCTCTGAAAGCTGTTTCACTTTTGCTGGAATTGTCATTCCCACACCTCCCACCCAAAGCCACGTCTCTAACCCGCATTTCTCACCAGCGGGCAAATCGCCTCAAATCACTCCGTGAATCTTCAAAAAATCCAGAAATTTCTCGTCCTCCATGAATCCTTGGAATGCCGGATCATTCATGATTCTGGCAGAGTCGGATAATCCTCCGGAAAAGGCCTTTCCCAAATAGCGAAGGCAGTAATCGAGATTACCCAAGTCAGCAAAGACGCGCGCCAGTTCAAAGTACTTCTCCGGGCCCAGTTCTTCCACGGTCGAGTACGACAACTCCACCATGTTTTCACTGTCAAAGAGTCCGGGGTCTACTTCGAGGCCTTTCCGATAAGCTGCTCGAGCTTCTTCAGTTCTGCCTTGCTGAATCAGAAGGTATCCCAGGTTCACGTAGAAGTATCCAACCGAGGAGTCCAGTTCGATCGCTTTCATGAACGAACGGTAGGCACTATTACGCCTATGTTCGGCTAACTGGATGATGCCTTTGGTGTTGTAAGCGAAGGCATACTTTGAATTGAGGCCCAGGGAGCGGTTGATCGCACTGGTTGCCTGAGGGTACATCCGGAGCTGGGAATATGTGACAGCGAGCTTATTGAAAATGACTTCGTGATAGGGATTCAGCTGGCTGGCTTTAAGATACTTGAGCATCGCAAGATGCTCCTTACCCTCCACAAGCAACTTATCGCCCGCAACCACCAGGCGAACAGCCATTATCGCATCCTCCTGAGGCACCGGCTGCTTGCGAATGGTCTTCGGACCACAGGCAGCGAACAACGAGATTGCCGCAACCATCAGGATCGCGGACCCAAGCTTCATAGCTGGTTTTAGTTTAACACGCCAAATCCTGTTTACTACTCAGGAAAAACTGCTAGAATCCTTGGATTAGCTTTATGGATGACCAAACAGAAGTCCAAAAGGCCATTGAGAGCGTTTTGGGCCTTATAATCGACGAGTGGTACGGAAGGGTTTCGAGCTATTACGTCACTTCCGAGCGTCTGGCCGAAGACAGTTCCCTCGATCAGGAAGAGGAACTGAAAAGATTTCACGATGAGAACGGGCACCGAATCAAATTCAGCAAAGACGAGCTTGACTTCACTTACGGGCTCCGCTCCTTCCAGCTGGATGGTGAGTTGCTGATCGAGATCAGCGTAAACAACAAGGTCGAGAACTTCAACATCGACGAATTCCAAAACAGGCTGAAGGATCATTATCTGCGGACGGGAAAGGAATCCTTGCCTACTCCATACGAATTAAGGAACCGTTCGTACGAGGATGTTTTCGAATTGGATTCGAATTTCGAGGATGCTGTTACGCTGGAAGTGCGCGAAGGAAAAGCGGATATCATGCGGCTTTCGTTCCGACTGAATGCGCGGCTTCTCCCAAAGCTTGCGTCGAAACCGGTTGCCTCTAAGACGTTGGTCGAAAACTTCTGCGTTACCCCGTTTCGGAATATCTACGCTTCTGTCTATCGAAGTTCCTGACGTTGTTGGATTCACGGCCCTCGGAAGCACTCGCCGGCGACAGAAGTTACGGGTCTGTTCCACAGACCGGAAATGGCAACCCAGCTAATGAATGACCGGCGGTTTCGTGGCTTCGATGAACCCTACGATCTTCTGTAGATAGCGCTCGGTATCTACCATATGTATGTCTACGTGTCCGCCGCCCCGGACACACCAGAACTCCTTAGGCTGCGAAAGCGCGGTATAGAGTTGTTGTCCCTGCTTGAGGGGCACGGTTCGATCTTTGTCACCATGGAGTAGAAGTACCGGGAACTGGTGACCCTCCAGGTATTCTGCCGTATTGAAGCGATATCGGGAAAACGGTTTAAACGGTTTCAAGTGAGGGTAGTGTTCAAGCAGGGAGGACTTACTCGGAAAGGCCGTCTCGAGAACAAGTCCATCCGGAGGACTGGTCCGGGCGGCGTAGGCAGCCACACAACTGCCCAGCGACCGCCCCCAGTAAACCAATCCCAACTTGGGATCTCTGAAATTAGCGTTGAAATAGTCAACCGTGGCGATCGCATCAGTGTAGAGCCCCTGCTCGGAGGGAGCACCGGTACTCCACCCATACCCTCTGTAATCCACGGCCAGTACCTGAAGTCTCTGACGGTAAAGCATGGCGAGGATCTCGTTCAGGGTACCCAGGTTCCCACCATTCCCATGAAAGTAGATCAGACTCCCGACTGGATTGTCAGGCCGGAGATGCCAGGCGCACAATCGGACGCCTTCATCAGACTCGATGAAGCACTGATCATAAGGAATCCCGTAATCGGCTGGAGTCTTCAAAATATCCCGCGACGGTCTGAAAACATAGAAGCGCTCCATGTGGGGAATGGCGTACCACAGGACCAGGAAGAGACAGGCGACAACTCCCAGTACCACTCCAGCGAAGAAAGCAATCACTAACCACATGAGCCTATTACCTGATTAAACCATAACTCCCGCTTGTTTCGAGCTTCGGACTTCGAGCTTGCGTGGGATGCCCTTTTGGGCAACGCACCCTATAGTTCTTGCAACCGGTCTGGGTGGAAATCCTGGAAATCCAAAATCACAAGATGAGGTGACAGCGCTTTGAGTTCCTCCTCTTCATGAGTCGTTGCAACTGCCACACACGTACATCCGGCACTCAGAGCGGCATTGATTCCTGAGACCGAATCTTCGAAGACAACACAATCTGCAGGCGACAGGTTAAGGAACGCCGCCGCCGTCAAAAAGGCTTCCGGATGAGGTTTACCGTGCTGCACCTGATCACCGGTCACAACGGCGCTAAACCTGGAACGGATTCCGAGCCCGTCAAATACCATATCGACATTCTCAATGGGACCACTCGTCGCTACGGCCATGGGCACCCCTTCCTTCTCGAGGGACTCCAGAAACTCGGGCAACCCCTTGACCACAGCTTCCTGCAACTCGGAAAGTACAAGTTGGCGGTAAAGTTCTTCCTTTCGATCCGCGAGGCGATCGGCCTCATCTTTTTCCAGACGACGTTCCAGGAGAACCTCCAACATATCCCAGTTCTTCCGGCCGAAAACGGACTGAATATTCTCTCTCGTCAGTGACTTGCCCTGCTCTTCTCCAAAAAGCCGAAAGGCTTCGAGATGATACTCAACATTATCGAGGAGAACTCCATCCATATCGAAGATGACACCCTTAATCATCCTTTGCCTCCGTTTAGTTGTACCCATTGGTCAATGATGGTTGCGATGTTCGACGCCTGGGACCTGTTATTGACAAACAGATGGTCTGCGCCGGGAATCGAGACGAACGCCTTCGGATAGCCGGCAGCTTCGAAGAGTTCCTCCGCACTGGACAGGGGAACAATGCTATCGGCCGTACCGTGGACAATCAAAAGCGCATTGTCCCACGAAAAGACTGTTTCCTTCAGGGAGTGAGCCTTGAGGTCCTGTACAAATTTCCGGCTGAACGGGAGTTCCTGTCCTCCGACTCTCACCGCAACGTACCCCTTGTCTCGCAACGTCTGCCAACCCTTCTGGTCCAGCAATCTCGTAACCCTTTCCGGGTCATGCGATGTTCCCATAACGATTACGGGCTTCACCGCGGAGAGCTGCCCAGCTCCAAGAATGGCAACCGTACCGCCAAGAGAATGCCCCAGTAACCCGGCTACCGTGTTGCCCCGGCGTTCCAGCCAGTTAACCACCTCAATCAGGTCCAGAACGTCGGTCGAAAGCGTTGAATCTCGAAACTCTCCTTTGCTGTTGCCCAGTCCCGTAAAATCGAAACGGAGGACACGATAGCTCTTCTGAACAAGTTCCCTTGCCAACCAGACCAGCAGCTTGTAGTCCTTAGAGCAGGTGAAGCAGTGACAGAATACCAGGGTGCCTTTTACAACCGACCCTTCAGGGCTGTGGAGAACCCCTGCCAGGTCGAGACCAGTATGTCCCGGAATGGCTACTTTTTCAGTTGCACCTCTCATCTTGACCGTCCTTGAAGGTCACTATTCTACCCGGAACCTGTATCTGGGGCAGCCAGGAAGCACCAAGTCGGTGATCGGTTAACGCTTATCGGTGATCCAGCACAAAACCACAACTAAGAACTTCTTGTGATTTAGTGACTTTGTGGTTACCGATCACCGATCACCGATAACCGATTACCGCTCCCCCGGACAAGGTTCTCCAGAAGGCAACGTACAATAGGCACGGTGTGGGTCCAGGGGAAGGCCAAAGGAGGTGAGATGACGCACAACTTCACACAAGGGGAGGCCTACGACATTGTTGTAACAGCCTTGCACAGAAGCCACCAGATTTCCCCCGAGCCCCTGTACCGCATAGGCCCCTGCCTTGTCCATCGGCTCTCCACTTTCAACGTAAACGCCGATCTCTTCATCTGAGTAGGCTTTCATGTTTACGTCTGTCGCCACAGAGAACAATGAACGTTTTCTTTTACAGGAGGTGAGCAAACAAACCCCGGTAACTACTCGGTGAGTCCGGCCCCCGAGCTCCTTCAATATCCGGACCGCATCGCCATGGTCTCCGGGCTTCCCCAAGATGCGCCCGTCGAGATCGATCACGGTATCAGCCGCCAGGATAATCCCATCCTCCAGCGTCCCCGTATCCGCGACAGAGTCCGCCTTCAAAGATGCGAGATATTGCACGGTTTCCCGTGGTGTCATCCCGGGCGGTTCGTCCTCCAAGACTCCACTTTCGAGAACTTCGAACGGGTAACCGAGCCTGGACAGCAGTTCCTTCCGCCGCGGTGAAACGGAGGCGAGGATCAAAACAGAGCCCTTCGGACTTGTCACAATCGTCTACCTTTCACTACCGTATCAGCATGGCTCCCAAACACCGTCTCCCAAAGAACTGCAATTGGAATCATCTACTCGGACTCCCCTCAGAATAGTCCAAAGGACTCATGTGAGCCAAGCTGCCCTACTGTCAGAGAACGTTGTTAGCGTTATGTGTTTGGTTCTTGTCGGCAGCTGGAGACTGTGTTAATGGCGGTTAATCTGATTCATGCCCCCTCATTCCGGCAGCTTCAGGAACAACTGATCTCCGACCTCTACAATTGTAACGAAATCGATCCTCTGTCCCCAAGATGGGTGCTGACTCCAACATCGACTTCTGCAAACAGCCTCCGCAGACAACTCGCTCAGAAGACTCGGGTCGCACCGCTGGGAGGAGTCCGCGTTCTCCCCCTTTCTCGATTTCTGAACAACCTTGGCGAACGAGCTTTCCGGACGAAGGGCTCAAGGTGGGAACCTGCTCAGGATCTTCTCTTGATGGAATTGGTTGCAGAAGCGGCCCCCAAGAGCGGCCTGCCCATATTAAAGGAAAACTCAACCAGTTTTGCCTACTTACGGCCAACCTTTCTTGACCTGGCTGACGGTGGATTTGGCCCCGATCAGCTGGAGATCCTGGCAGAACTGGCAAGCGAGCCCGACCTGACCCCCTTGGAGCGCGGGACTCTTCTTCTCTACCTGAGTTGGATTGCCATTCTCGACGCTTCCGACCTGACTTGGGAACCGCTACAACAACAGGCACTGCCAACCTGGATTCTCGAGAGTTCAGTGGAAGGTCTCTACCAGGCTATGTCAGCCGAAGCAGGCCAGACTCCAAGACTCTATCTCCACGGATTCTATGATTTTACTGATATCAACCTCGAGACAATTGCAGCCCTCGGAAAACAGTGTTCTGTCGATCTCTATTATCCGTTCGTGGAAGGCCGCGACTGCCACCCTGCCTTCTCTTTCTCTCGACCAGTCCTGGATGACCTGAAGATCAGACTCGGGTCCTCGTTGATCGAGACGCGCACTGCTGAGATACCTGCTGACCGAGCCACCTCCTTCTTCCTTCAGAGCTACCCTGAGGGAGAAGTTCCGGCCCAACCTGACCGCCTGACTTTCCAACACGCCTCAGGGATTCAAGCCGAAGTTGTCTCGGTGGCACAGAGAATCCGCACATGGATGGATTCAGATCCGGGAATCTCACCGGACGATATTCTGCTTGTGGCACCCGATATCGAAACTTATTACGGGACCGTCGCCGAGGTATTTGCTGATTTCGCAATTCCGCTGAGGGTAGCAGACCTACCCCTGACGGCACAGAAGCAGATCAATCCCCTGCAGCAGCTATATAGAATCTGGAGTGAAGGAGCTCCACTCGATTGGGTGCTGACATACCTGCGAGACTTTCCCGGCGTTGCTCGACGGTTCGGCTTTTATCTCGATCATTTCGAATCCATCATCAGAAACTTGCCCGTGACCGGGGGGTTTTCGTGGGAGGCTCTCTCGGAGTTCTGCAAAGAGAAAACCGAGGAAGAGCTGAGGGAAACTCTTTCCTTCACGATCGAGGAAAGCCAGTTCGTTAAGCAAGTGGCTAGCCTGGTCTCACGGCGACAGGTTTCGTTCTCAGCCCGAGAGGTGCTCGACCTTCTGGAATCGATGGCTTCCTGGCTGGAGGACCCGACGATCATCACTCCCATTTCCGAGGCAGTCGCGGGAATCAGATCAGAAACGCTTATCCCTCGCGAGGCCCTGGCGTTAATCCTGGAGGCAGCAGTCCAGGATGAAACTTTCTCCGACCCGGTTGACCGGCCAGGAGTCCTGCTGGTACCGCTCATGCGGGCGCGCGGCTTAACAGGCGGTGCCGTTGTGCTTCTCGGTCTGTCCTCCAACAGATTTCCCAGCCGGATCGAGGAAGATCCTCTCCTTTCAGACGAATCGCGGAGGCGCCTCAGGAGGAAGGCAGGCCAAGTTGGCCATCGTCTCCCGGTTAAATCCCACGCTACAGACGAGATGAGCCTCCTCTTTTTTTTATTGAACACCTCGGCCGACAGGGTCCATTGGGTCATCCCCGAAACAGATGAAACCGGGCGCGGCGTATCGCCGAATCCATGGGTTTTACGTTATCTACAGCAGTTGAGGAACCCAACTTCCACAGAATCAGGGCCCAGTCGAATCCCTCGTAGTCCTATTGAGCAAGCTCGATACCTGTACGCCCTGGACCCCCGGACGGGTTCGATGCTTCCTCCCCGTTTTGCTGACTTTCTTGACCGTGACTTCCCTCGACCGAGGCTTGGACCCGGGGGACAAGTTCTGGAGCCGGTCACTCGAATTGAGCGTCGAGTCGATTGGTATGGAGCAATCGCGTCTGCTGCGTTTACCGAGGACATCCCAAACCAACGCGTGAGCGTCACTCGATTTGAAACACTCGCTCGTTGCCCGTTTCGGTTCTGGGCATCGAACATTGCCTACCTCGAATCGATTGCCCCCCCTGAAAGCCTCGAGGAGCTTGACCCTCTTACTTGGGGGAGTCTTGTACACAAAGTCCTCGAGAACGCCCTACGCCCAGTTGAGGGGTCTCGAGAGAACCTGAAAAGCACCGCCACTCGACTCCTGGACAAAGAAGCAGACCGGCTGGAACATCACATCCGCTCTGCGATCGGCGAAGCTGAAATCGAGTTCCGTTTACGACCTGCCGTGTTCAGGGCAGCCTGTGAAGCGCGGCTTAGCGAAACAGTACACTCCTACCTCCAGGCAATCGTTAAGGGCGAGTGTTTTGATGGAATCCCCCTTCAAACCGAAGTCATGGCGAGAGAAGTGGTTCCCGCGCTGGGCTCAATCAGACTCTCAGGCCAGATGGACCGGATCGATAGATGGGGTGAGAGCATTCGGATTATCGATTACAAAAGTGGACGCCTCCCCTGGAAAAGCACCAAGGCCAAGGAACAGGCTCTCGGCCTCGGTTTCTTCCTGCAGCCACTCCTCTATCCTCTCCTCTACATGACTCAGTCAGGGACCGAAGAGGTCCCCGAGTTTTGCTACATTTTCCTGGGTGAGCAGCCGCCGGCAGAAGAGTCTATCGCGTCAGAGTCATACGCGCCCAACCTGATCGAGTCTTTAGCCGAACTGTTGAGAGGAGGGTTTTTCTTTCCGACTTCAAACCAGGCATTCGAAGAGATTGGTTTCGACAAAGTAAGACCCTGCATGGGGTGTAACTTCGATTCACTCTGTCGTCGTTTCGAGTTCGGCAGGAGTTCCTTGAGTATGAAATTCCTTCACCGGAAGGCCCCTGGACGCTTTTCCGGCATAGAGATAGAAAATGGATAACGCGAACCCAATTCAAGACACAAACGTCGAAGATGAGGGCCAGCGCCTGGCAGCGATCACCGCCAGGGGCCACGCCTTCGTCTGGGCAAGTGCCGGGACCGGGAAGACACACACGTTGGCTCTGCGAGCACTCTACCTGCTACTGAAGTGGGCCTCAAAGGAACTCTATCTATCCGAAGATCGCGTCCGTCGTCTTCGTGCAGCGAGCACCATTATCCGACCAATCGTGCTTACTACCTTTACTCGCAAGGCAGCAGCGGAAATGCAGGTTCGACTCTATCGATACCTCGATCTGATATCGACCGCCAAGAGCCTGAGCGCCCTGGAGACTTCCCCTCAAGCCCAAAAGGATCCCCTCCTTGTCAAGATCATTCATGACATCCTTTCCGGTCTCCCGTCTAAGGATTTCGAGCATCTTCGCAAAGGCGCAGAAGCTCTGGCCGAAAGGGCCAGTGAGCTTCAGATATCGACCATCCACAGCTTTGCAACAGGGATCCTTCGTCGCCATCCGCTACAGAGCCAGATCCCACCAGGGACTCGTTTTGCCCAGGAAGACGAAGACGATGTGAGCGGGATCGAAGAAGAGGTTGTTGATCGCTGGTGGCAAACGCAGGCCTGGAACAACCCCGAAATCCAGGCTGACCTTGCAGAGGTTATGAGAGCCGTAGGTGTTGGTGACATCAAGGCCTGTATGGAGGCGGTCTACTCAGAACCATGGATCGCCACAGAGATCGAATCGCTCGCACAGATCGAGCCGTCGGAACAGCGCAGAGCGATCGCCGCAATTGAGGCACTGGCCAGGGCCCTACCTGCAACATCGAAGGCAAGTCGCCTGGCGGCGGAAATGCTCGAGTACACCGACGATGTGAAGGCCGGAGATCCTGCCGGCTGGCAGTCATTGACTCAACTCGTGAGAAGAGAGAAAAACTACCTGTTCCTCAACGGTTCGGGTACCCCGAAAGGGGTCAACGAATCGATTGGCTCGCTGGTCCGGGATCATGCAAGGTTTTTTGAATCCTACTACTCACTCTACTCGATCACGCTTGGCAGCACTTTGAGCGGTACGCTCTTGACCGCCTGGTCTGCCTGGATTCGTGTCTTAAAGAGCTTCTCCGCCTGGTCCACCCACGCTTCAATCCGCCTGCTCGGCCTTGTCAGTTTCGACGACATGATCAGACTCTCCGCCCAGATGCTCAGGGAGCACCCCGACGTGCGGCGCCAGGAGTCGAGAAGACTAAGGGCCCTGCTGGTAGATGAGTTCCAGGATACGGACCCCCTTCAACTCGAGCTTCTCGGGAACCTTCTCCACAGGCCCAAAGGCTCTAACCATGAGGTCCTGGGGTTCTTCGTGGGCGACATTAAACAATCGATCTACCGATTTCGCGGAACCGACGTTCCCTCGATTCAGCGCTTTTTCGATGAATTTCAAACTCGCTCAAACTGCCGAATGCCGGTATGCAAGTCCATACTGAAAACAACATTTAGAAATACCCAATCGATTTGCAACTTTGTCAACGGGTTCTTTTCCAGTTCATTTCACCTGGCAGACGAGTCACAGCAGCTCATACCCTTCAGAAAGTCCGAGTCCCCTAAACCACGTTGGGTCATTGTCAAGCCCGAATCTGCCAAGAACAAACCCAGTGCAGAAGAGGTGAGGCAGGCCCTTGCCGTCACTACAGTCAATCTGATCACGGAATACCTGGAGGGCGCGAACACAGGTGAGCCACCCTATAAAGACATCCTCGTTCTCACTCGAAACAAGCGTGAGCTCGAAGCGCTCCTTCCAGCCCTTCAGGAGGCAGGCCTACCGGTGCTATCGACGGGTACCCGAACCTTCTACAGGCATCAAGAGGTCCTGGACGTCCTGAATCTCCTCATCTGTCTCCACAATCCCCACGATTCAGTTTCCACAGCCGCTCTACTCCGGAGCCCCATCATCGGCCTCCGGGATGACGAGATCCACCAGCTGTTATCCATGATGCAACCTCGCCGGATCATTTTCAGCAAGGATCCCCTTCCCGACTTCCTGCCACAATCCGCGCTCGCGAGAATTCAGATTCTCAGAAAGCTTGCCGTGACAAGGCATGATCGAATTCTCGCCGATTGGCTGCAAGAAGCCGCCTTACTTATCCCAAAGGCCCATTACACGCACTCGACGGACGCCGAAGGGCGCTCTGTGGCTCGGATGGACAAAGTTCTCGGCGATTTCGAGAAAGTGTGTTCCCAGGGGATGGTTCCTCCTCTGGTTTGGCTCCTGAAGCAGCGACACAGAGCGTCCAGAGCCGATAGTTGGGATGCTGCACTGGGTGAAGATGTCAGTATCTTTGATGAAAGCATCGAAGCGGTCAGGATCATGACGGTGCATAAGGCCAAAGGATTGGAGGCCAAATATGTAATCCTCTACGGGTGGACGCCGATCCTGTCCGATGCCCTCAAACCTAACCGGCGTAGCGGAGCGGAGACTATTGCGGTCACAGATTCCAACGGTCGAGCCGTCCGGGCACTCTCAATGAAGTGGGGGCCACTGGAGGTTACGACGCCGACTTATGAAAAAGCCCTTGAGATTGAACAAATACAGGAGATGGAGGAAGCCAGCCGACTTGCGTACGTCGCAGCGACCCGGGCCAGAGACCTGCTCGTGATCCTGACTCCACCCCCGAGTCTATTGCCTCAGGAGATTGACGGGTACCTCGACACCGAGCGTAGAAGAGGAACCAGGTCTCACCTGAACATATGCGAATACAAAGCTGTGCAGCGTCAACTGAGCCCGCCCAGCCCGCCGGCGCTGGAACTGGATTCTTCCCGATATCAAGAAATATGGCAATCACGCTACGCCTCACTCTCCATGAGCTCCGGCAAGACCCTGTTTCGCCCTACAGACAAAGCTCCCACATCAGCCGTGGCCACACGGACCCTTCGGCAATTCCGACCCGAAGCTGTGGAATTCGGGTTAAAGGTCGGCGACCTGACTCACGCCTACCTTGAGCGGCACGAAGGCGGTCGCGAGCTGGATGAGTCAACGCTTCTCACTCTGGCTTCGAGGAGCGTTCAAGGTGCAGTTGATCCCGAGCTCTTCGAGAGGGTTAGGACTATCCTTCTCGCCTTCTTCGGAGGCAAGTCAGCCGATGAAACGGGTCGCCCCTATTGTGAGCGACTTCAGACTGGACGAATTCTGGGGCGAGAAGTGCCATTTTATGTATATCTCAACGATCGGCCCTGGCATGGGGTTATTGACTTGATCCTAGACGAGGGTTCACAGATCTGCGCAATCGACTATAAGACCGGTAAAAAGCCACAACAACTTCCCTCCAGCTACGAAACCCAGGAATCGGTGTACGTTTCAGCCTTGTGCCGGCTTTTCCCCAACCGGGAGATCAAATTCGAATTCTGGTGGCTGGAGACCTGACGACGAACCGGTTATCGGTTATCGGTCATCGGTGATCAGTGATCGGGGGAAGCGGTAAGTAGTAAGTAGTAAGTAGTCCGACACTTGACATTTGACATTTGTCACTTGACATTTGATCGGGAAAGGATAAGGAAATGGGTTATCGACTCTCCAAGATCTATACAAGAACAGGTGACAGAGGTGAGACTGGGCTGGGGGACGGATCGAGGGTCAGTAAAGATGATCCTCGGGTCAAGAGCTACGGAGATGTCGATGAGTTGAACAGTATCTTGGGGATACTCCTGTCTTATGAGTTGCCGTCTGGAATCGGCCGTGAGCTATTGGCGATACAGCACGACTTGTTTGATCTCGGGGGTGAGTTGTCAATCCCCGGACACTCAATGCTCAAGAACGAGCGAGTGTTGGCTTTGGAAGAAGCCCTTGACCATCTTAACGGAGACCTTAAGCCGCTAGAGGAGTTCATCCTGCCTGGAGGAACTCGGGCGGCTACTGTGTGTCACTCGGCTCGGGCAGTCTGCCGGAGAGCGGAAAGAAGTCTAGTGACCCTGAGCCGGTCCCAAACCGTCTCAGATGTGTCACTCTCGTATCTCAATCGGCTTTCGGATCTCCTTTTCGTGATGGCACGCTCGATTAACAACGCTGCGGGACAAGCAGACGTTCTATGGGAACGGTGATCGGGGAAGTAAGTAGTAAGTGGTAAGTCGTAAGTAGACCAGGAATTTCTTGGGTGGGCTTGGTGACTTGGATTACCGATCACCGATTACCGTTTACCGATCACCAGGCCCCCGCATCCCGTTCGAACTTCGTCGTTCGTCGTTCGCACTTCGACAAGCCCCAGCTCCCCTCAATATGCCCACCAGATCGCCAGGAGTCCTGCCAAAAAACAGTAGCAGGCAGCTGGAATGGCGGTTATCCGGATCAACCGGCCTTCATTGCCCACAAAGCCAACGGTCGCCGAAGCTGCCACCACATTGTGAATCGTCACCATGTTTCCTGCAGCTCCTCCTACCGCCTGAGCAGCCACCACTGTGACCGGCACGGCGCCAACCTTCAGAGCCGTTGAGAATTGGAACAGGGAGAACATCAGGTTGGACAACGTATTACTTCCTGCGATGAAAGCGCCCAGAGCACCAATCCACGGTGCAAACAGAGGCCACATCCCGCCCGCCAGTGAAGCGGCACCCTTGGCAAGAGTCAACGGCATACTCTCCAAACCCGATAGATTATGATCAAGACCGGACTCGATGAACACTCGCACCATTGGCAGAGCGAACAGCAGTGGGATCAGAGCTCCCTTCAACTGCACAGCAGCCATACTCCAAGACTCCCGAATCTGATTCCGGTTCATTCGCTGCACAAAATAGGTAGCGACGCAGGCGACAAGGAACATGAATCCGGGAAGATAGAACGGCTGGATCTGTTGTCCAATTCCTGTCCCGAGAATGTCGCCAAATCCAAACGACATACCGGTAAGGAGCTCTTTGATTCCAAGCTGAGGCAACCGGGTAATCAACAACAGGAGTGCCACTAAGACGTAGGGGGACCAAGCCCTGAAAGCCGAAAACTCGCCCCGGTCCACCACCCTGTCAGCTTCGATCTTTCCCATCCAGGAAGGGTCCCAGGTCTCCCGTGGGGCGAAATCCCAGACCTCTTTGGGCTGAAACCACCCTCTCCTGGTGGCTGGGATGACAATGGCCAATCCGATAGAGGCTCCGAGCAGTGACGGAAACTCGGGGCCAAAAAAGAGTGCCAGTAGAAAATAGGGAACGGTGAAGCTCAATGCCGCGAACAGGGCAAATCGCCAGACCTGCAGACCCTTTAAGAAACTCCTATCGGGGCCAAAGTAACGAGTCAGCATGCCGCACAAACAAAGCGGCACCAAAGTCCCCACTATGGCATGCATCGCTCCGACCTGGACGGTGATCTGCTGGAGGTATTCAGCAAAGGTCCAGCCTGAATCCTGAAGAAAAGCTCTGACGGTCGGCGCATCCAACCCACCCGCAACACCTATCAGAATCGGTGTTCCTGCAGCACCAAACGAGACCGGAGTACTCTGGATGACCAGACCGACCATGACAGCTGCCATAGCAGGGAAGCCCAGGGCAAGCAAAAGGGGCGCGGCAATTGCGGCCGGAGTTCCAAATCCGGAAGCTCCCTCAATGAAACTACCAAATAGCCACCCAATTATGATCGCTTGCACCCGGCGGTCAGGGCTGATCTCCAGAAACATCCTCCGGATTGAGGCGACGGCTCCACTCGCCCTAAGGGTAGCTAGAAGCAGGAGGGCTCCGAATACGATGTAGAGCAGTGAGACCGCCAGTATCAGGCCTTGGATGCTGGCTGCAACAAGAACGTCGATCTTCACCTTCCAGAGCAATAGTGCAGTTACCAGGGTGACGAGATATCCCACCGGAAGTGCCGTGCGCGCCGATACTCGAAAGCCCACCAACAGAACCGCAACGAAGGCGATCGGCATTATCGCAATCAGACACAGGACGAAAAGATTGCTACTGGACATGGCCACATGAGATTCTTTATCAACTTCTCCAGAAAATCAAAAAGAGTTTTTAAGTCGGCCGGAAACCACATGAATACGCCGGATTCACTATAATGAGCATTCGCGCGGCTTTCGCCGGACAATTCAGGATTACTGAGTCTCTTTGCTGAGAATGAGAATCGGATCACTCGAATTTGATGAACGCCCTGTGTTTCTCGCTCCAATGGAGGACGTGAGCGACCCCCCTTTCCGACTGCTGTGTCGGCGGTTCGGGGCTGACATGGTGTATACGGAGTTCATCTCCTCGGGAGGGCTTGTTCACAATGCGCCGGACTCAATTAAGAAACTCGACTTCTCCGAGGAGGAGAGGCCGGTCGGTATTCAGATCTTTGGTGGAGACATCGATCAGGTGAAGAAGGCGGTGAGAATGGTAGATTCCGCCAAACCTGACATCATTGATATTAACTTTGGCTGTCCCACGAAGAAGATTATCTGTCAGGGAGCAGGGGCCGGAATCCTTAAGGACTTGGACAAAATGCAGGCCCTGACAGAGGCAGTAGTCTCCGCTGCGTCACGCCCTGTGACAGTTAAGACGCGCCTGGGCTGGAATGAGGAATCCATCAAGATTCTCGAGGTAGCAAAGATGCTTCAGGATTCGGGGATTCAAGCACTGGCAGTTCATGCCAGGACGAGGGCTCAGATGTACAAAGGTGAGGCCCAGTGGTCCTGGTTGAGGAAACTAAAGCAAGATTCGAACATTCAGATCCCTGTAATTGGAAACGGTGACGCGTCGAGCCCGGATCGAGTGAAGGCGATGTTTGACGAAACGGGTGTTGACGCAGTCATGATCGGAAGGGGTGCAATCGGGAATCCATGGATTTTTCGAGATGCAAAAGCTTTGATGGAAAACGGCGAACTTCCTCCTCCTGCGTCCTGGGAGGAGAGAGTCTCTGTCGCAGCACAGCATTTGGAATTGAAGTGCGAATGGCTGGGTGAGCGAAGAGGTGTCCTGGAGATGCGGAAAATGTATTCAGGCTATTTCAAAGGCTTTCGTGGGAGTCGCAGGTTTCGAAGTCTATTGATGGAGAAGAACAGCCTAAGCACGGTCATGGAAGCCCTGATGAATTTCCAGCAAACGGACCCGGATCCCCGGGTCAGCGTCCCCAAGGTAGTTTCAGGAGCTACCTGAGGCGTACGGCACACGTCCGTAGCAGAAACCTCAACGTGACGCACACCACTTTTAACGCGATGCGACGAAAGTAATATGTACGCTACTGAATGGCGCCTGAGACACTCTGGTAATAGTGCAGCTGAATTGTCACAGATTTGTCATAAAGTTGCTCGAGCCGGCACTCATATGTGAGAACCGGGTCGTTTAGAGGTTCGAATGACGGGGAGGGGCGAAACTCAGAGAAATGTACGACGACTTCATCATCGAAAACCCGCTGCAAAATGTTCCTGTTGACGTCGCTGTGGGCATCCCATCGTACAACGAGGCAGATAACATTGCCTTCGTAGTCTCTCAGGTGGGGGAGGGCCTCCGTAAATATTTTCCGGAATGTAGCACAGTCATAATCAATGCAGACAATTACTCAAATGACGGCACCAAAGAGGTCTTTCTGGGAGCCGATAGTAAGGGCGTTCAAAAGGTCTATCTTTCCACTCCGCCGGGAGTGAAAGGCAAAGGCAACAATTTCCTGAACCTCTTTCGGTACCTGAATCCCTTCAAGCCAAGAGCCGTTGTCGTGGTGGATGCTGATCTGAAAAGCATCAGTCCGGTGTGGGTGGAGGCTCTGGCCAGGCCGGTGTTCGAAGGCTATGAGTTCGTGTCTCCTTACTATGCACGTAATGAATACGATGGAACCATCACCAATCACCTCTGCTATCCCCTTCTTTACGGTTTGTTGGGCAAGAATATCCGCCAGCCTATCGGGGGTGACTTTGCTTTCTCAGGAGAATTGATTGAACACTGGTTGTCCACTGAGTGGGGGGAAAGCATCTGCCAATACGGAGTGGACATTTTCATGACACTGGAAGCGGTGGTGGCCGGCTTCTTGACTGCTCAGGCTACGCTCGGGGCCAAGATTCACAAACCAAGCGCTCCGAAGCTGGGCATCATGTTTACCCAAGTGGTTGACACTCTGTTTCGGGAACTGCTTCGAGCCAAAGAGCAGTGGTGCCTCAACGGTTCTAAGCCATTCACTCCACCTCTGTTCGATAACAACGGGTACGGTATCTGCGAACCTCAGGACCTCGAGATCGACTACAAGACGCTTAAGCGTCAGGCGTTAACGGCATATGAAGATACCAATGGAGACAGACACTCTGTTCTCCCGGAAGAACTCGCCGCAGATATCCACCGCATGTTCGAAAAGCGCCGCCTTCGAATTGGTGCTGCAACCTGGGCGGAGATAGTGTTTTCTTATATTGATGCATACGGGGACTTATCCAGTCAGGACGATCAACTCCGCGTGGTTGAAAGCCTGAAGCCCTTCTATTTCGGTCGTGTTGTTTCGTTTATCCGAGAAACGCTCGAGCTGGACCATTCCCAGTCAGAGAAACGTATCGTCCGTCAGGCGCGTGTTTTCTGGAAGAATCGAGAACTTCTCAAATCGACTGCTTGTCCTGATTAATGGATCCTTTTCCATTCATCGAAACACCCGACCGTTTCTTTGGCTACAATACTGATCTGCATCTACAAAAGATTAACCAATCTCTAAGACAGGACAGCCAATGCCAATTCATCCTTCACCTATTGTATGTATCGTCGGCGGGGCTGTAGCTGGTTCTGAGGCCGCCCACTGTCTCGCCCAGCGAGGGGTCCGTTCGGTGGTCTTGGAGATGGAAGCCGTTCCCTGGGGGAAGATAGAACTTGGGCTTCCCAAGTGGCATCACAAGCAGAGAGACAAGGAAGAAGCCGCCATCGACGAGAAACTCAGGAGCCCTTATGTGACATACATCCCCGGCACCAAACTGGGGAGAGATGTCAGTCTGGAGGAACTCATGGGATGGGGTTTCAG
Organism: Acidobacteriota bacterium; assembly: GCA_030597245.1. Classification (GTDB taxonomy): domain Bacteria; phylum Acidobacteriota; class UBA6911; order RPQK01; family JAPXNP01; genus JAUWTT01. Next base: position 5,108 of record JAUVSF010000012.1, on the reverse strand, counting down.
CGCGATCCTGCTGGCTACAGGCGCCTGGAAAGACCGGCCACTCCCGGTACCTGGGATTGATGCCTTCGAAAACAGGGGGCTTAGCTACCAGAACCTCTTCGTTGCACAGTTCAACCAGTATCATTCCCCCGATTACGATGGCCCCGCTTTGGAGGTTCAGGATGATGCGATTATCGTTGGAGGTGGCCTGGCATCACTCGACGTAGTCAAGATTCTGATGCTGGAAACCACCGCTAGAGCTCTCCGGCGGCGGGGCTTGACAGCAGATCTCTTCGTTCTTGAAAAGAAGGGAATCCCAAAGGCTCTTCAACAACTGGGTTTGTCCTTTGAGGAACTGGGACTCAAAGGCTGTACTCTGTACTATCGAAGGCGAGCTCAGGATATGCCCCTCATTCCAATGGACGAGAATGTTACACCTGAGAAGCTGCAGAAAGCCAAAGTAGTCCGAGAGAAACTCCTCGCAAACTTCCTGGCGAAATACCTCTTCCGCTTTGAGCCGTGCTGCATGCCGGTTCGTGAACTGGTCGAAGGAAACAGGCTCGCCGGCTTGCTGTTTCAGAGAACAGAAGTCCGGGAGGGTCGTGCTGTTGCTCTTCCAGACACCGAATTCGAGGTGCGTTCGCCTCAGATCATCTCCTCCATTGGGAGTCTTCCCGAACCCACACCCGGGATCGAACTCAAGTGGGAACTTTTCAGGATTCCTGACTCGAATACAGGAAAGCTGGAGGGTTACGACAATGTCTTCGCTCTGGGCAACGCGGTCACAGGAACCGGAAATATCAGGGCTTCAAGGCTCCACGCAAGAAAGGTTTCCGAATGGATACTGGACAGCTTTCTCGAGTGTCCAGAGGACACCTCCCGGGATCCGGACGGGGAAGCCCATGTAAAAGGGATCCTCGAGCGGGCGTCAGAACTTCAAACCAGGGTCGGCTACGATGGGGATTATGCTAAGTGGATCGAACGGCATCGGCCGATCCGGCTCGAGTCGATGGAGTCAGCTTCCCAATGACCGAGCAGGAACAACTCCCAGGAACGGTGGAATCCAGCGAACTCCCGCCCAGCGTTTATGTCATTGAGCATTCAGAGAAACAGATCTACCTCGTAGGAACAGCACATGTTTCCAAAGAAAGTGTGGTTGACGTCAGACGAACCATAGAATTGGTGAAGCCTGATGTCGTGTGCGTCGAACTTGACGAGGTTAGATATAAGAATCTCACCGACCCAACCCGCTGGCGAAAAACCAACATTGGCGAGGTAATCAGGAAAGGGAGGGCCATGCTACTCCTCAGTTCCCTGATCATGACCTCGTTCCAGCGACGGATTGGAAAGAAGCTGGGCGTCATGCCAGGGGCGGAATTGCTTGAAGGAATCAAAGCGGCCGAAGACGTTGGAGCGGAGGTGGTCCTGGCCGACCGTGACATCCAAGTGACTCTGAAACGCACCTGGCGAAATCTCGGAATCTGGGACAAGCTCAGGATGGCGACGCAGCTAACTGCCAGTCTCTTCGTCACAGAAGAAATTGATGAGGAGATGATCGAAAACCTCAAGGACAAAGAGAAGCTGAGTGACGTGCTGCAGCTCCTTGCCGATGAATTTCCAAGAATAAAAAGCACCCTGATAGACGAACGCGACCGCTACCTTGCCCAGAAGATTGGAGAAGTAAACGGGGCCAGGATCGTAGCGGTGGTTGGGGCCGGGCACGTCCCTGGGATCATCAAGGAAATCGAGGAAGATCAGGACCTGGCCGAACTCGAGGTAATTCCTCCACCCTCGAGAGGAAGCGGCATTCTCAAGTGGGCCATCCCAGGGTTTATCCTCGCCTTGTTCGCCTACGGGTTCATCAAGGGAGGGTCTGAGGAGTCAATAACCTCGATCTATATTTGGTTCTTGATCAATGGGACTTTGGCTGCTGGTGGTGCAGCGCTGGCTTTTGGACACCCCCTCACGGTCATCTCAGCCTTTCTGGCAGCCCCCCTTACCAGTCTAAATCCCATGATCGCCGCCGGCTGGGTTAGCGGCCTGGTTCAGGCTCTTGTAAAGAAACCGACCGTCAAGGATTTGGAAGAACTTCCGGAAGCGATCAGCACCGTCAAGGGATTCTGGATAAACCCTGTCAGCAGGATTCTTCTTGTCGTTGTTTTTTCAAACCTGGGAAGCGTCATAGGAACCTTTGTGGCCGGGAGCTGGATTGTAGCACGGCTTATCGGGTGATGCGGTGGGCGCCGGTCCAGCACTGCGCGGGTTTTGACCATTGGCGAGCTCTGCGTGCAACCCGGTTACCTCGCGCTAAGGCGCAAAGAGCGCCAAGTGGCTCAAGGAGACCGATACACAGTCGCCTCTTCGCCCTTGGAACCTTGGCGTCCTTGGCGAACTCTGCGTGAAATCCGGTCACGTCACACCAAGACAGGTCATCCCTTGTTTATTCCGACTGAGGTGGTTTCAGCGAACCTGTCCTTGGCCCATTTTGAGCAATATCCTGCAGGGCGAGGTCCATCAACACAATGGCCGTCATGGCCTCTACAATAGGGACAGCTCGCGGAAGGACACACGGGTCGTGACGACCCTTCGCGGCCAGAACAACCTCCTCACCCTCAGAAGTCACAGTCGGCTGCTCTTTGTTGATCGTAGAGGTAGGTTTGAAGGCGACTCGGGCAAACACCGGCATCCCGTTCGAGATCCCTCCTTGAATGCCTCCACTGCGATTGGTTCTTGTCCGGACTTCCCCGTCCTTCATGAAGAAATGATCGTTGTGCTCGCTCCCGGCCATCGCAGTCCCACTGAAACCGCTGCCGATTTCCACTCCTTTTGCGGCCGGGATAGACATGAAAGCATGTGCCAGCAGGGCATCAAGCTTGTCAAAGACCGGCTCTCCCCATCCTGCCGGACATCCCCTGGCGACCACCTCCACAACTCCCCCCAGCGAATCGCGGTTCTTGCGAGCTTGATCGATCAACTCGATCATTTGTTGGGAAACCTCAGGGATTGGGCATCGAACCGGACTATTCTCAACAGCATTTCGATCGACGGTGTTCGGATCAACATTCTCAGCAGCCAGCGTATGAACCTTCCCTACCCAGGCCACTATTTCTACCCCGAACTCCCTGCGGAGCCATTCCTGAGCAATGGCGCCCGCGGCGACGCGCCCGATAGTTTCCCGGGCACTTGCCCGGCCACCGCCCGACAAACTCCGCCGACGATACTTGAAATCGTAAGTCATATCGGCATGAGACGGCCGATACACTTTCTTCATCAAGTCATAGTCCTGAGGTCGGGCATCTTGATTCTCTACCAGTAAGGAGATAGGAGTCCCCAGGCTTTGCCCTTCGGAGACTCCACTGAGAATCTGTACACTGTCCGATTCCTTCCGCTGTGTTGTCAGACGGCTCTGCCCGGGCCGCCGACGGTCGAGCTCGCGCTGAATCTGTTCCGGGCAGACCGGTAGCCCTGGGGGAACACCGTCAATAACCACCCCTATAGCGGGCCCATGGCTCTCTCCCCAAGTCGTGATTCGAAAGATCCGTCCAAAGGTGTTACCAGGCATAACCCTATGATTACCACGAAACCTGGTCGATTTCGACTTTCGTGCTGTTACGGTTAATGGATTTGCAAATGAGAGTTGGGAGTTGGCGCTTGGGAGTTGCCCGCCCCTGGATCTCTGAATCGGCGCTACATGCTAGAGTAAAGCCATGGCCAATCTCAGGATTCCCAGGGCTTGGGACAGGATCCCTGAATCTCAGGTAACTCCCGAGGAACGCTACCTGAATCGAAGAGACGCCCTGAAGCAGCTAGGTGTGGCAGGTGTCGGTCTCGCGGGGCTAATCGCAGGCACCAATAACCCGCTCGCTGCCCGTGCGCCCCAACTCGGCCCCTACGGACATGTGCCTGCGCAATGGGCGGAGAAATGGAGCGGACTTTTTCCGGCGGCCAGAAATGAGAAATACAGGGTAGTGAGACCCGTCACCCAGGAGAGGCTCTTCGCCGGATACAACAACTTTTACGAGTTTTCGCTGAAGAAGGACAAGGTGAAGGACCTTGTTTCCGACTGCCGAGTCCACCCCTGGGAAGTTGAAATAAAAGGAGAGGTCGAGAAAAGGGGAAGATATGATCTCGACGACCTGATACGAATGGGTGAGCTGGAGGACCGTATCTACCGACACCGCTGCGTTGAAGCCTGGTCTGCTGTCGTTCCCTGGACGGGATACCCCTTGTCTCAGCTGATCAAAGCTTTGAACCCTTCTCCGAAAGCCAGGTTCGTGCGATTCGTGTCAGTCTATCGCCCTACCCAGATGCCCGGGCAACTAGACAGGAGCTATCCCTGGCCGTACTACGAAGCCCTCACCATGGACGAGGCAATGAACGAGCTTACCCTTCTTACATTCGGGCTGTACGGACACCCATTGAACAAGCAGAATGGAGCTCCCATCCGCATTGTCCTCCCCTGGAAGTACGGGTTCAAGGGCATCAAGTCGATCGTGAAGATCGAGTTTAAGAAGAAGCAGCCGAGAACATTCTGGGACAAGTTTCCCCGAGAGTATGGTTTTTACGGGAACATCAATCCAAACTTCGATCATCCCAGATGGAGCCAGGCATCTGAGATTTTTCTCAACACCAGGGAGCGGGTGTCCACTCAGATTTACAACGGCTACGGCGAGTTCGTCAGCCAGATGTATGATGAGGACGACCGTAAGTATTTTTACTGAGAAGGAACTGGGAACTGGGAACGACGAACTGCGAACCTGGGAACTGGGAGTTGGGAAAGGATTGTTCACCCCTTCGTGTCCCTGTTGTCAAGTCTAGAACCGAGGAGAATCCGCAATCCGGTGCCTCCACCCTTTTCTTTGCGAAGTTTGCGCCTTGGAGTGAGGTAAACTCATTTCACACAAAGGCGCCACCAAGTTCGCTGAGGGTTCATTCGATTACGAGCACGAGCGAAGATACCAAGCCCCAGGTCCCAAGGCATATTTCTTCGGACCCTGAAAGCCCCCGACTCCGGATTTCGAGCTTCGAGTTTCGGATTTGGGCGCGGGGGACCGTCTCACTATGCGACCTCGTGCGCTAACCGGGCCAGGACATCGGGAAGTTCATCAAGGGCATCGATACAAAGGTCG
>JAUVSF010000608.1 GCA_030597245.1 Acidobacteriota bacterium | reverse complement strand
CTGGTCTCCCCAAGGGTACGAACTTGGTTCTGGCCAATGGGAGAGTAGAGTTCAGTGGTGATCTCCGCCTCAGGTATGACATACAGCGACGTGACCCGGGACCACCCGTTAACACCTGGATGCGATACCGGGGCCGGTACCGACTTCGTTTCGGAATGGAGACGAATCCCAGTGAAACCACCACACTTGGTTTTCGACTGGCGTCGGGAAGTGGCTTTCAGAATACTACGAATCAGAGTTTCGGTTCAGACTTCAGAGGAAAGGAGATCTTCTTCGACCGCGTGTACGCTGGGTGGAAACCAACAAAATGGCTCGGCATTACCGGAGGCAAACAGAAGAATCCATTCGTCACGACCGATCTCGTTTGGGACCCTGATGTCAACCCTGAAGGTCTCGCCGAGGTACTTAGTTACCGTGGCGAGCGGGCCGAAGTTTTTGTCAACCTCTCCCAATTCTTCATCGAGCAGTTCAGCTTAAGGACCACTGCCCGTGACCCTATGCTGCTCGGCTACCAACTAGGAACGAAGTTTGACTTGGGGAAAGGGACCGATCTCCAGCTGGCGGTGACCTATAACGATTTTAGGTACCTGTACCTTTTCACTCCAGTTGGGCTTGTCGACCCGCAGACATTCCCCGGATATAACAACACCCACAGTCAACAGATGGTTTATGACCAAGACAGGAACCTACTCAACGAATTCAGGACTATCGACTTCGTCGCCCGTTTCAATGTCAAGAATCTGCTCCCACTCCCCTTTCAGATTTTCGGGCAATACATAAGGAACCCCGCTTCTGATCTCCAGCGACTCGTGAACGAAGGGGTACAGATTCCGCTTAGTGATCCAAATGACCTGCTCGCCTACGGAGACGACGACAGGGACATGGGTTACCAGTTCGGAATCTCACTGGGACGTCAGGGCCGCAAGAAGGACCTCTATCTGCGCTGGTTCTACCAGGTCCTCGAGGACTACGCGTTCCCAGCTGTCTTCGTTGACTCCGATTTCCACAGCGGTGGGACCAACAACCAGGGGCATAGAGCAACAGTGAAGTACTTCCTGCTGGACAATATCTACTTGCAGGGGAACTTCTTCTTCACCAAACGCAACAATGAAGCCAAGGATGGCAAGTTGGACGAGAATCGAGCTCAGTTAGACGCCGTGTTCGCTTTCTAGAGATGTAGTTTTCACCACCGAATCACAAAGGCACAAGGACTCCTTAGTGACTTAGTGATTTCGTGGTGAATCCCTGACTATGCCGGGCGTAAACCAAAAGGTAGAGCCCAACCTCCGCTTAACAGCTGCCGTCTTTTTTCAGAACGCGCTCGCGAACGTTGTGGTATAGCAAACGCCAGTAGCTCTCGCTCAAATAGGCCCGAATTGAGACATAACAGGCGTCACAGTCGTTCGACTTCACGAACTTCTCCACCATCTCCTCCCTGCTCTTGTATTTGAGGTCATACATCGAGCAAGGCCTCATAGTGCCGTCAGGGTTGAACACCATGTACCGTTCACCAGCTTTGCAGCCCGGAGCCCCGTCGTTCTTGAAAAAGTCGTAGGTCCCGGAGAGAGTCCAATCGGAATTCACAATGTGACCATTGCTGTGCTTGAGGGAGACCAGCTTGTCGATGGTCTTCTTGAGGAGATCCAGTTCGGCCGGTTCCCTAATGTCATGTTCAGGGTCGCCCGTGCGCTTGGCCGTGTATGCGCTGAATGAAATGTTGGCACCCCATTCCCTCGCCTTTTCGTAACACGCTTCCAGATGGGGCAGGTTCGATCGGGTGATGGCCGTGTTCATAACCACGTTATCGTAACCATGCGCAGTCAGGCGAGGGATCAATTCGCTCAAATGCTTATACAGCCCACTGTGGCGACGAAAATCGTCATGACGCTCGTCTGGAAAATCGAGCGAAACCGAGAACTGATTGACTCCTGCCTCCACACAGTCGAGGTATTTCTCTTCGGTTAGAAGGCTCCCGTTGGAAACGACAATCAGATAAGGGAGACCCGATGTCTCTTTGACAGCTCTGATGATTTCGAGGATATCCTCCCGCAAGAAGGGTTCGCCCCCCGAGAGTTGAAGAAGAATCGGTTTCGTCTCTCTCTCGAGCTTTCGGTAGTCGTCCACCGTCAGATTCTTTTCCTGGCGAAGAATTCCCCCGTGGTCACAGTGGCGACAGTTGCAGGTGCAGGAATGCGTCAACTCAAAGGAGACGGCAAGAGGCCTCTTGAGGCCAAAACTGACCGTGCCCCGACTGGCCATCAACAAAGCCAGCTTCTTATCAAGCTTTTTCATGGACACTTCTCCAATTAACCAGAAACAGTAATAGGGGATATGCTGAGGATATTGAATCTCCCCCCGTTACTGCCCAGTCCCCACAACAAAACTCATGGAATATAACACACTAAACTGCCGGTTCGCAGGCAGCCACCACGCGAAATCCTACCTCCCATGCCTGCCGGCACGCCCTCCTGCCCTGAAATAGACTCCAAGAGGCCTTCGCATAAGCAGATCACCTACCCTCCACCTCCTGGGGAAGGATATGTTTAAGCAACTCCATCGGCTCCTTGGTCCGCCCGAGCAGTTCATCCGAAACCGGAAGGGGATTCCCACGCAGGTCAAGTCGAACCAGGTTCTCCAGTCGAGCCAACTCAGCCGGCACTTGGGTCAGCCGATTGTAGCTCAGATCCAGGACAGCCAGGTTCTCCAGGCGTCCCAACTCGGGTGCTAACTGAGTGAGATAGTTATGACTCAAATCCAACTCGATCAGACCCACGAGACACTCTACCTCAAGGGGAACCGTGATCAATTCATTATGGCTCAGATTCAGCTGAATCAGGTTCGGCAGGCCGCACAAGCCTTTGGGCACGTCGGCCAGTCTGTTATGGCTCAAATTGAGGCTGGCCAGATCCTTCAAGACGGAGAACTCTCCAGGTATCTCCGTGAGCACATTCTTCTCCAGATTCAATTCTGTAAGACTGGTAAACCAGGCAACCTCGGAAGGGACCTGAGAAAGGTTCCTCCTGGAGAGGTCGAGATTGAAGACCTCCGGCCCCCTGGAACCCATTACCATGTCGAACAAACCTTCTCGTTTCAAACCGCTACCTCACGGGATCTAGTGGAACGACCTCCTCTTGACATCCGAT
>JAUVSF010000128.1 GCA_030597245.1 Acidobacteriota bacterium | reverse complement strand
GACAGGGACCCTCTGTGGGACTCCCTGGATGCCCGTAGCGAGCGATGTGTGGGGCAGAAATGTGGCCGCGTCGAAGAGTGCTTTGTGACTCAAATGCGCCAGAAGGCTCTCGAGTCGGATGTTGTGGTGCTCAACCATGCTCTACTTTTTTCCAGTCTTGCTCTCCAGACAGATGAAATTGGAAGGGTCTTGCCCGACTTTCCTGTTCTGATCCTGGATGAAGCCCATCAGGTTGAGGATGTTGCGTCGGAGTATTTTGGAAGTAGGCTCAGCAACCGTCAGATTCAAGACTTCTGTCGCGATCTTGAAAGGGCATTCTCAGCAAATGGGGATGTTTCCAGATTGGCGGACAGTCTGGCGAGGACAGCCGATAATTTTTTTTCGTCCTTTCCTGGGGAGGAGGGGAAGTATTCCCTGAATTTCTTTCGAGATGTAACCGGCTCTATGACTGACCTCCGGTTCGATCTGGGACAGAAATCGACCAGCCTCAAGGAGGGGCTCCTCAGTGTCTATCATCACCTGGAACTGGAGGAGTCTCGCGCCGGCGAGACAGGCACCTTAGTTCGACGGCTCGAGCGTTACCTGGCCGGTCTTGAGGAGATCTTTGATACTGACGACCCCGGGAACGTGTACTGGTTCGACAGGTCACGCCATGGGACCTCTATTCACGTCAACCCGATAAATGTGGCTCCGGTTCTGCGAAAGACCGTTTTCCCGAAAACTGATTCGACCGTTTTGACCTCGGCGACCCTCACAACTGAAGGGAATTTTACTTATTTGAGGGAGCGCCTTGGCGTTCCGGAACCGGAAGAGTTGATCGTACCAGGTGAATTTGATTATGCGAAGCAGGCACTTCTCTATGTTCCGAGAACTCTTCCAGATCCGCGTGCACCCGAGCGGTTTCCGCGTCTCCTCGAAGAAGTTTCGGCTATTCTGTCGGCAACTCAAGGTTCTGCATTTGTCCTGTGTACGAGTTACCAGCAAATGACACAGTTGTATGAGACCCTCCGCGAGACACTTCGGTTTCCAGTGATGTGCCAGGGAGGGAAACCAAAGTCGCAGTTGCTTGAAGACTTCAAGGGGACTCCTGACGCCGTATTATTTGCCACTTCCAGCTTTTGGCAAGGTGTCGATGTCCAGGGCGATGCTTTAAGGGCGGTCATCATTGACAAGCTTCCATTTCAGGTACCGACGGAGCCGTTAGTAGCCGCTCGCCTGAATCAATTACAGAGGGAGAAAAAGAATCCGTTTATGGAATACAGTGTTCCTGCTGCCATCATTTCTCTGAGGCAGGGATTAGGGCGGTTGATCCGCTCCAGGGAGGATACTGGAATCCTGGCAATTCTGGACAGTCGGCTATGGGCAAGGGAGTATGGAAAACAGTTTTTTCGCAGCTTGCCAAACTGCCCTATCACCGATAACATTGAAGATCTGAGGAACTTCTTTGGGCGAACTGTATCTTTTGAAATAGGGGACTTGGATACAGGGGGTTGAAGGCGTGTGGATGTTGGGCTCGAGATTCTGGGTCGTCAAAGTGGCGGGAGTGTGGAATCTGGCGGCTACCCCGTTTCTCAAGTTCCCGGTTTCGGGATTTATCAGGTCTATCTGACCGTAAAGAAGGGGTGTGTGTTATGAAGTCGAGAATCTCCTACGGGTTGTTTCTTGCGGTCTTAATGCTGGTGGCTTTCCCCAGCCAGGAAGCATTTGCGCAACTCGGTTTTATCAGTGGCGAAGTCGTGGACGAGAACGGGGAGCCCGTCAAAGATGCTGTCGTTCGCATAGAAGCGATGACGGGTTCCCGCAAGTACAAGGTTAAGACGAACAGCAAAGGGATGTATATCCACGCTGGTGTGAGCATACAGGGTGCCTATAGGATCATCGTTGAAAAGGAAGGCTATCAAGGCGATTTTGTGGAGGGCGTCAGGCCTGGATTCACGAGAGATGAAGAACGTTCAATTACGAAGTTCACTCTGAAGTCGGGAAAGGCTCGCCAGATGGCCTTTGACCTGAGCGACGAAGATGTGGAAAGGCTGAAACAGCAGCAGGAGGAAGCCCGGGCACTGGCGGAACGTATCGAAGCTGTTCGAGAGACCTTTAATCAGGGTGTGACTTTTTATAACGGGGGCCAGTATGCGGAGGCTATAAAAGCTTTTGAGGTGGTGCTTGAAGCCGACAATGAACAACCGGCTGTCTGGGCCAATGTCGGCGCTTGCCATACGAAGTTGCAGCAATACGATAAGGCCTTGGATGCCTATGACCACGCCATCGCTCTGGAGCCTGAGAATTCCAGTCACTATCAGAATAAGGGTTCGGTGTACGCAGCTAACGGGGATGCGGAGAAGGCTAGGGAGTTTTACGAAAAAGCGGCCTCAATGAGTTCCGAACTCAGCCCGGCTGATGCTGCAGTCAACTACTACAACATGGGTGTCACTTATATTAATGACGGGCAGCCTGAGGAAGCTGCGGAGGCTCTGAAGAAGGCGATCGAACTCGATCCCAACCATGCTGAGTCCCATTATCAACTGGGGATCACGTTAATCAGCCTCAACGATATGGAAGGGGCTATCGACCAGCTGAAGACCTATCTTGTCCTCTCTCCAGATTCGCCCAATGCAGAAGTCGCGAAAGCATTGATCGAGCAGTTGGGGTAGCAGCGCCGGGTCCATGGGGGTCTGTGGCTCAAATCGCAACAGCCCAAGTTCGAAGCTCGAAATCCGAAGCTCGAAACAAACTCGAAATTAGAAGGTCTAAGGTCTAAACGCCTTAAAGTATCTGCTTCTGAATAGCTTATAAACGACAGCCTGTTCCAGTCATTAGATATTCGAGCTTGGGATTTGTTTCGAATTTCGAGTTTCGAGATTCGGATTTGGGCGGGACGCCCATGGGTTCAGGCTTCACTCAAGCGGAAAAGAAAGTTTTCGGCCTTAGCGCTGCCTAATTGAGAAAGGCTGGTGAGAGCGGCCCTGGCGGCTGTTCTCACTTCGGCCACTTTGTCTCCAGTCAGACGAAAGAACTGATCCAGGAGTTCATCCGGGATTTCCCCGGGTCTGTGCCAGTAAGCGAGCGAGAGTTCGGCAACGATTTGTCCTCGCAACGATTCTATCCCCTCTGAAAGTAGTCTTCTCAGCTCTGTTTCCGCTTCCAGGATTCCCTGTTGGGCAAGTTGGCCGAGAGCTTCAACCGCCAACTGTGACCGCTGAGTAACTTGATCAGCGCTCACGTCCCCAGCCAGGATCTCAGTCACAATGCCTGCCGACCTTGGGCAAGGGACTTCTCCCAGAGCTGAGATCAGAGCGGACTCCAGAGGATCGGTTTCGCCGTACCCCTCCTGCTTACGCGTGAAGTAGGCCTCACGAAGGGGCTCCACACACTTCTCATCTCCGAGGCTTCCGAGGGCAAGGGCTGCCATCATCTTCAGCTCTACGTCCGAGTCCCGCAGGTGTCTTACCAACGGATCAAAGAAGCTTTCGTCCCGGAGGACTCGAATATGAGGGATGATGTCAGAGATTTCTTCAGGGGAGCCGGTTTCGATGATCTTGAGACAGATTGCAGTTAACCTCTTCCAGTTTCCAATCTCTTTTCCTCGGTACAAGTACATGACTGGACCCAGAATCCCCCTTTGCAAGATCCCCATACAGACCTTCCCAAGCTTCCCGGACTCGGTGGAACCGGCGTTATGATAACATACTGGGTTCCGTGAATCGTCAGCAGTTTGTAACTGGTATTGTAGGTATCATTGTTGGTTTTATTCTGGGATTCTTCGTCGCCCAGGGTGTGGTGCCGAACGACGTTTCTCCGAGTCAGCCTGCGGGACAGCTCCCTGAGAATCACCCTGGATCTGAAGTAGTTGAGCAGCTTGAGAGCTTGATTGACCGGGCGCGATCGGACCCGGCAAACCGCGAAGTTCGAGTCTCGCTCGGGAATACCTATTACGATATGGAGCGTTTTGACGCGGCCATACCCTGGTACGAGGAAGCACTGGCTCTACAGGCCGACGATGTTGGGGTCTCGACGGATTTGGGAACGTCCTATTTGGCTACCGGTGCTGTAGAGCAAGCCCTGGAGCAGTATCAGAAGTCTTTGGAAATTGAATCGGAGCATCCCCAAAGCTTGCAGAACATGGGTTTTGCGTTCTTTTCGCTGGGGGACTACCAGAAAGCAATAGATACGTGGGAACGTTTGCTTGAGGCTCATCCCGGTTATGCGCACGCAGAAGAGATTCAGGAGCAAATGAGACTCGCTCAGAACCATATAGGGACGGACGCATCCTCGCAATGACTTTTCTTTTGAGATTTCTCCTTTTCGTAGCGGCTTTCTACCTCCTGAGGAAACTTCTGAATCGCCTGTTTGGAAAGAGAGTCGCGTCCAGTGGAAGGCGTGCGAGACCCGCGACTGGTACAAGGAAGGAGATTTCTGGTCAGACGGTTAAGGATCCTCAATGCGGAACTTACGTGGCCACCAGTATAGCTGTTCCTTTGCAGGTGAAAGGCAAGACGTACCATTTCTGTTCGACACAGTGCCGGGACCAGTTTCTAAGAGAAGCCGACCAGTCAAGGCCTTCGGTTGCTTAGTTGGAATTAGTCGGCCTAGTGCGAAGCTGCAGGAGATGGCGCGTAAGGAATGCGGCCCACTTACCCTGGAGGTATCGGGCCTGACCAATTCACCCTTCCGTTCTGAAGAAAGGATAGATCTGTGGTAATCGGCCTTTTTGCCAAGACCCATCGCACTGATTTTTCCGAGCAGTTCCTAGAAGTAGTCGAGTGGTTGGAATCGAAGGGGTGCGAGGTTCTCGCTGACGAAGAAGTTGTCGAGAAATTTCGACTTGCGAATCTGAGAAGTGTTGCCAAAGCGGAGATTCCAGCTCTGGCCGATGCCCTCGTGGTGTTCGGTGGGGACGGAACCATGCTCTCGGTGGCCCGGCTTGTTCGCGAGCAGAGGTGCCCGATTCTTGGAGTCAATCTGGGCAGTCTGGGATTCCTGACTGAAGTCACACTGGATCGGGTCTATACTGATTTGCAGGCACTTCTGGATGGAGATTACCGACTCGACAGTCGCTGCCTGCTCGAAGCGAATCTTCGGTCGAAGTCAGGTGAAACCCAAACGTTCCAGGCACTCAACGACGTCGTTATCAACAAAGTGGCTTTGGCGCGGGTCATCAGCGTCGATGCATACTTCGACGGTCAGTTCATCGCTAATTTTGTTGCCGATGGAATAATTGTCTCAACTCCGACCGGCTCCACAGCCTATTCCCTCTCGGCCGGTGGGCCAATCATCTATCCTTCGCTCGAGTTGATACTTGTGACCCCGATCTGCCCTCATACGCTTACGAACCGTCCCTTGATCATACCGCCTGACTATCAAATGCGTTTTGTGCTCCGCTCGGGTGAGGACGTCATGCTCACTATCGATGGGCAACTTGGTGTCGAGTTTAGAGAGGGTGACGAGGTGGTTTGTACTCGGTCTCCGTTTCGAGTCGAACTGATTCGGCCCAGTGAGCGTGGTTTCTTTGATACGCTTCGCGAGAAACTAATGTGGGCGAAGCGTTGATGGGGGGAGCTGGGAACTGAGAATTGAGAATTGGGAGTTGGGAGTTGGGAATTGGAGAGTTCCGCCCTATGCTGAGCGGGACCAGGTAGACCGGAAGATCAGGTAACCTCCGATTCCGACCAAGGCCAGCGGCCACCAGTCCTGAACCCATTCTGCAGAAATTCCGAACATGGTGTGGGCAAACGCTATGGCGCCGAATGCAACCAGGAGAACTCCTCCCAACAGTGAACCGCTACTATCCTGAAGGCTCATCTCGTCCGGTAAGGTTGTGGAATCCAGGCCCGCCAGCGCCTGGTTGTAGAACGAAGCCCTTCTTGCGGCATCGACGAGATTATAGAGCCAGTAAAACGCAAGAAAGAATCCGAGTGCAGGCTGAAGCTCCTCCATATCCATGTTCAGGAGCGCAATCAGGGAAATGACCACCAGGATATTGGTAAAGCCTTGAGCATAGTAGCCCACGTAAACCTGCCCCAATCCGGGGCACGCCGAAAGAACGGTCGCAAGCAACGGTGATTTGCGACGCGGATCCTGATATTTGGGCTGAGCCCACTGCTGCCCGGCCTGAACCTGTGCCTGCGGTGGGAATTCAGGTGTAGGTGCGGGCGAAGGAGGGGTTGACGTCTGCGCCTCTGAGGCTGGTTGATATTCCGTTTCAGTAGCCATATGATCCTCCAGATCTGGGCGCTCTGTGCGCCGGTTCTTGTGCTTCATCGAGCAGAACGCATAGCGGTCCATGAAGGTTCGGTCTGGGTCGGAGATTTCTGAAAGGAGGCTTCAAAACACCAGGGACACCAAGGGCACGAAGGAAACCAGATGTTTCTTATAGACCTCTGATTCTTGGTGATCTTGGTGAGTTTCTGAATCTTCCCGGCTAAGGCCTGGAGCAGGTTCAAGATCATTCGGCAGTCTCTTCAGGGCGATCTTCAGAACCCTCGGTGCTACCGAGATTGCGAGAGTACTCTTCATACTTCTCGGTGGCATCCTGGAACAGTGCAGCAGCGTGTTTCAGAAGATGCTCGTCCGACATGGCTCTCAGTTGCTCGGCAGATCCCTGAAGCGTTTCGAGGGCGCGTCCAACAGCCCCCTGCGTGGCCTTGATCTTTCCCTCGAGCTGGTTCTCACAGGAACCGTACAAGTCAGTCCATGTATCGCTCAGGCCCGCCGGCGTGTCTCGCACTACTTTGGCGAAGTTGAGCTGGAATCCGGCAAATGCAGCCGAGGCAACACCACCGACCGCGCTGACGGGTGCACCCCCGAAGACGAGGAAAACTAGAAGCGCCCCTACATAGGCTGCTTCAAGGGAAAAGTGTGGCCGCTGAAAAACCAATGACAAATGTGAAAGGAAAAGAGCCCATTTGTCAGGCGGTTGAGAGGATCGCGTAGCCGCAAGTACCGAGCTTGTGAAAAGAGGCCCTGGGTCCAGAGACGCCATTTGAGGCAGTGCAACTGCCGACTCCTCCAGAACACGTGCCAACTGAGTGCAGCTGGAACAGTAATTGAGGTGTTCTTGCACTAGGGCTGCGTTGTCTTCATGAAGGCTCTGATCGACATGGTCGCAGAGCATTGAACGCACACGGGAACAGGTGCTGCCGCTGGTCCTTGCCAATACCTCGCCCACCAAGCTGTCAGCCTGCTCGAGCGTCTGTTTACCTCGGCAAGCTTGGAGGAGGTCGCGGCATTTCTCGCAACCTTCAACATGGGCCTTCAACGCCGTCAGTTCGTTATCTCGAAGCTGTTCTCCAAGGACCAGTTCCAGTCGCTCCGCCAGATCACTGCAACTCATTGTCTTCTTCACAAGCCGGCACCTTCCTGGCCCTGCGAGAGAGCGAGTACTTTTTCTGCCAATTCGAGGCGTGCCCGGTGGGATCGAGATTTCAGAGTACCGATCGGAACGTCCAGAATCCCGGTCATCTCCTCCAAAGTCAACCCTTGGATCTCCTTAAGAATAATCATTTCTCTGTTCAGCCGGGTAAGCATCCGCAGCGCTCTTCGAAAAAGTCCACGCCTGGCCTCCATTAGCCAGTGCTTCTCCGGGTCACTCGAGCAGTCTGCTATCGAGTTCACCTCCATCTCCGAGACCTGAGAACTTGGAGGACGGGCTCTCTTTCTCCTCAGGTGATCGATTGACGCGTTTCGAGCAATGCGGAAGATCCAGGGTAGAAAATGGTTAGCGTCGGGGCATTTACGCAGGTTCTTATACACTTTCACGAAAATGTCCTGGGCCAAATCGCGAGCGTCCTCACGGTTAGCTACGTAATGGTAGGCAAGACCGTAAACGCGAGATTGGTAACTGCGGACAAGACTTTCCCAAGCCAGCTCATCGCCACACCTACACCTATCCAGTACGGCGTCGAGATTCAACTGCGATCCAACGGCTCGCTCATCAGCACCCATTCATCACTCCGCCTCTCTCGTTGTAATGAATAACGCACGGTAAGTAAAGAAGGTTCGCTGTGGGGGCTGGGAGTTGGGGGAAGTCTCGAGGTCTCGGAGTCTCGAAGGCTTGGGAATTGGGAGTTGGGAGTTGGGAGTTGGAAGTTGGGAGTTGGGAGTTGGGAGTTGGAAGTTGGGAGTTGGAAGTTGTGCCCCGTGGGTTACCTTCTGTCTAAGGTCAGGAATGTAAACCGGAGGGGATTCTGCTCATCAGGGTGGAACTCCTGTTCCTCAACAACCTCCCATTTTGATTCATCAAAGGGTGGGAAGAACGTATCTCCCTCAAACTCATGATGTATCACCGTGAGGTAGATCCGGTCAGCCAGGTCGAGCGTCAATCGGTAGATCTCGCCTCCACCGGCAATGAAAACCTCCTTGTCATCTTCCGCCAGTCTCAGGGCATCGTCAATCGAGTGAGCAACGAGCACCCCCGGATGCACAAAGTCAGTCCGCCGTGTAACCACAATTGTGACTCGGCCCGGGAGCGGACGACCGATCGTGTCGAACGTCTTCCGCCCCATGATCATGTGGTGCCCCATGGTGAGTTGTTTGAAGTGCTTCAGATCTGGGGGCAGATGCCAGGGAAGGTCATCCTTCAGGCCGATGACTCGGTTCGATGACATGGCTGCGATGATTGAGATCCTCATATCGCAATTGGTGCCCTTATGTGAGGGTGGGGATCGTATCCTTCAAGGGTGAAGTCGTCGAAACTGAAGTCAAAAATGCTGTCAACCTGTGGGTTCAGGATCATCCGCGGGAGGTTTCGAGGCTCGCGCTCGATCTGCAAACGGGCTTGGTCCAGATGGTTAAGGTAGAGATGGGCATCACCAAACGTGTGGATGAATTCGGCCGGCTTCAAGGCGCACACCTGGGCGACCATCAGTGTCAAAAGGGTATAGGACGCGATATTGAAGGGGACTCCCAGGAATACGTCTGCGCTTCGCTGGTAAAGTTGGCATGAAAGAGTTCCATCTGCCACATAGAACTGAAACATAACGTGACAGGGTGGCAGGGCCATTTCGTCAATCTGGCCCACGTTCCAGGCGCTGACGATGTGGCGGCGAGAATCCGGGGTGCGCTTGATTTGATCTATGAGTTGAGAGATCTGGTCATGACTCTTTGCCGCATATCCTTTCCACGAACGCCATTGGTGACCGTAGACGGGTCCCAGATCCCCATCCTCGTCTGCCCACTCATCCCAGATTGTCACGCCATGTTCATTCAGGTAGCGGACATTTGTGTCGCCTGCCAGAAACCAGAGAAGTTCGTAGATGATCGACTTGAGGTGAAGTTTCTTTGTGGTCAAGAGGGGGAACCCTGCTGTGAGGTCAAAGCGCATCTGAGGCCCGAAGATACTCAGAGTTCCCGTTCCGGTTCGGTCGGTTTTTCGGACACCTTCGTTTAGGATCGTGCCAAGTAGTCCGAGGTATTGCTGCATTCAAAATATTAGACCATAAAAGGATGACCCCGCCTGTCGTGGGGCTGAACTGGGAACTAGGATCTGATGCAACCACAAAGTCACTAAATCACAAGAAGATCTTGGTCGTGGTTTTGTGCTTTTGTGGTTCATTGGGTGCCGGTAATCGGTGATCGGTCATCAGTGATCAGTCACCGATTTGCCACCAAGTCACCAAGGACACCAAGAAAAATGTCACCCACAAAACGGGACAATTTTACCGGCATCCGGCATCCGGCATCCGGCATCCGCCTTCGCTCTTTGAGCTTCGGGCTTCGAACTTGTACTGTTCCGGTTTGAGCCACAGACCCTCGTGCTCCTGCTCGTGCGCGCAATCGATCGTTTGGGGACAGGTCTTACCCTTCCCCGCTGGTGGCGGACCGATAGTCTTCCGCCTTGATCCCCCCAACCGAGCTGCATAGCAGACAACTGGGAAGTTGTAATACACTTTGCTACTTAGACGTTGAACGGCAGAAGGGAGTTTGTTGAATGGCCGGATCACAGATTGAGACGGATGTAGTAGTCATTGGTGCAGGGCCGGGAGGCTATGCCGCGGCATTTCACGCAGCCGATCTGGGTTTGCAGGTGACCATGGTTGATACCCGGGAGAAGCCGGGAGGTGTTTGCCTGAATGTGGGTTGCATTCCGTCGAAGGCGCTTCTCCATGCTGCGCAGGTGATCGATGAGGCCCGGCACTCCAGGGACTTCGGCATCAGTTTCCCTGAGCCCACTGTCGATTTGGAACGCCTACGATCGTGGAAAGAGAAGATTGTCTCCCAACTGACCGGCGGACTGGGCCAGTTAGGGAAGAAACGAGGCGTTGAGTACGTCCAGGCCAGGGTGCGTTTTGAGGATGCCGGTACACTGGCTCTGGAAAACGGCGGAGCTGGAATACTCAAATTCCAAAGAGCAATTATTGCGACAGGTTCCAGGCCTACGGTGATTCCAGGGTTGGATCTCGAAAGCGACAGGATAATGGACTCCACGGACGCTTTGGAGTTGCCCGACGTGCCCAAACGCTTGCTGGTGGTCGGAGGCGGCTACATCGGGTTGGAGCTTGGGACGG
>JAUVSF010000220.1 GCA_030597245.1 Acidobacteriota bacterium | reverse complement strand
GACTATGCACACGCCTCTAACGGATGAGACCCGGCATCTGATCAATGCCAGGACACTGGGCTGGATGAAACCTACAGCTTATGTCGTGAATACTTCCCGGGGGCCCATGGTGGATGATCAGGCTCTGGCAGACGCGGTCAAAACCGGTCGGATTGCCGGTGCGGCAATCGATGTCTTCTCTCATGAACCGCCTCCCCCGGACCATCCTTTGTTTGGCCTTGAGAACATAATTCTTACACCCCACATCGCCTGGGCTTCAGAAGAGGCCGGCTGGGAAATAAGACGCAGCATCGTCAATGACATCCTGGCCGCTGCCCGGGGAGAACCGGCCCGTTGTGTGGTTAACCAGGAGATCCTGGAAGCATGACCGTAGCGCCGGCTTCCAGAGGCCGTCGTAAAACCTGGAGATTTAGGCGATTGTCCCGTCGCTGCGCTCCTGGCTCTGATAACTCGTTGAAAAATAGATACATAGATCAGAGCCCGGAGCGCAGCGACGGGACATCTCTTGCATCCTGGCGAATTACGCGACACCCTCTTCTAGCCGGCAACTGGACTTCACAGTCCACTTGGTCAGAGGTAAACAGTTAACAGAGATGAAAATCACAAGAGTAAAAGGAAGATTGCCGGGGCCGAAAAGCAGGGAATTGTTGGATCGATGGCACAGATTCGAGGCCGACGTTGTTGGATTCCAGGCTCCGATAGTCTGGGAAAGCGCTTCCGGATGCGTGGTGACTGATGTGGACGGAAACCGGTACCTCGACTGGACCTCGGGTGTTCTGGTGACCAACGTGGGACACTGCCACCCTCATCTGGTGGAAGAAACTCAGAAAGCCTCGGCCAGGCTTCTCAACAACTACGAGTGTGCAAACGAATATCGAATTCGCGCTGCCGAGTGTTTGGTGCGAGCACTTCCCGAACATCTCGATAAGTGTTTTTTCCTCAGTACCGGAAGTGAAACGATTGAGGCGGCGACACGCCTGATGAAACGTAAAACCGGAAACTTCGAAATTGTCTCCTTTGAAGGTGGTTTTCACGGCCGGACTACGAGTGCGGCATCCCTGGGTGGGATGCCCGGCCCGAAACACCGGTATGGCCCCACCCTGCCGGGCGTCATTCGGATGCCTTTTCCCAACCCCTACCGTGATCCTTACAGATGGTGTCAGGAAGGTCCCGAGTTCAGAGGTTACTTCGATTTTCTTGATTCTGTCTTAATGGCGAATTCAACCGGTAGTCTGGCTGGAGTGATCGTTGAGCCTTACCAGGGAGCAGCCGGTTTTGTCTTTCCTCCGAAGGGTTGGCTGCGAAAACTGGAAGAATGGACTCGTAGCAAGGGTATGCTCCTGACACTCGATGAAGTGCAGTCGTCTTACGGTCGTACCGGAGCCATGTGGGCCATGCAGCACGAAGCACTGACTCCCGACATCGTGACCATTGGAAAAGGTATCGGCAGTGGCGTCGCGGTATCTGCGGTGGCTTCCACGTCCGACATATTTTCCTGTCTGAGTAAAGGCGAGATGTCCAGCACTCTGGGTGGGAATCCTGTGGCCAGTGCCGCTGTCACTGCGGTACTTGAGATCATGGAAGAGGAGAAGCTTGCCGACCGTGCCGAATGCATGGGGCGTTATATGAAACCGAAGCTCTGGAAACTGGCGGATCAGTGCGATTACCTGGGAGATGTCAGGGGTATGGGGCTGGTCATGGGTCTGGAGTTTGTGAAGGACAAAAAAACCAGGGAACCGGCCCCCGAGCTGATCCGTCCGGTGATCGAAGGCTGTGCCAACCATGGGCTGCTTGTGGGTGCTGTAGGGATGTATGGCAATGTAATTCGTGTTGCCCCACCACTTGTCATCACTGAAGAGGAGATTGACGAAAGTGTCGCTATCCTGGGCCAAGTCCTAAGAGAGCTGAAAATCTGACAAGGAGATCACATTGGCATCTGAGATTCCAATCCATGACGTGATTCAACGACTTCTACCCGAGACCGAGCGTTTTCTATCCGACTTAGTCCGGATTCCATCGATTTCAGGAGAGGAAGATGAAGCGATGGAATTTCTTTTCTACGAATTACAACAGCTTGATCTTGATGTTGAAAAGATTGACCTTTCGAACCAGATCCTTGAAGATCCTGACTACTCAGACCCTGTCAAGGGCCTGAACTACGACGGTCGTTTCAATCTACGGCTCTGCCGTCCTGGTAAGAGGAATGACCGGCGTATCTTGTTGAATGCACATGTTGATGTGGTTCCTCCTTCTGAGGAAATGGATGATCCCTGGTCAGGCCGGATCGAAAACGGCGTTCTTTTCGGACGGGGTGCCTGCGATGCCAAAGGACAGGTCGCAACGATTCATCTTGTCCTTGCTGCACTAGAGGCCCTTCGGGTGAATCTGAGGGGAGGTGTACTGGCCGATCTGGTGGTCGAGGAGGAGAATGGAGGGAATGGGACTCTGGCGATGATTCGCAACGGGGTCGAGGCGGACGCGTGTATTGTGCTGGAACCTTCCGACGGCAAACTGTACACGTCCATCAGGGGGGCTGTCTGGTTTCGACTGGTCCTCAGTGGGAAATCCGGCCACAGCGGACAGGCCGGCCAAACCCGGAGTGCACTTCTAATGGCTCGGGATGCAATCGGAATCCTCGAGGAATACCATGACAGACTGCTGCGATCTTCCCGTGGGCACGAATTGTTTGATCCCTATCCCAATCCCATGCCGATCACATTCGGGCGTCTTCATGCGGGGAATTGGCCCGCCTCGGCACCCAGCCGGGCGGTTATAGAAGGTGTGTTGGGACTCCTGCCCAACAAGACCAAAGAAGAGGTTTGCCGTGAAATGCAGCAAGCGCTGGTGGAGAAGGGCGACGAGTATTTGACTGAGAACTTCGAATTGAGTTTTATGTACCGCCACGATTCCAGTGTGCTCGATCCGAATCACGAACTTCCACAGGCACTTTTGAGAAGCGCCAGAGCTGCGGACGCTGATATTCAAGTGAGCGGAATGACCGCTTCGTGTGATGCCTGGTTTTACAATAATCAGCTGAACATACCAACCGTAGTTTGCGGCCCGGGCAGCCTCAAGTATGCCCACTCCAAAGACGAGCAGATTGAACTTCAGGAAATTGCCCGGGCAGCTGAAGTACTGGTCCGTCTGATTCTTCATTATTGTGAGTAAGACAATGAAAGCACTGGTAAAAACCAAAAAAGGAGTGGGCTTTATCGAAGTTCGGCAAGTACCGGAACCCACTCCCGGACCTGGAGAAGTGAAAATCAAGATCGCTGCCTGCGGTGTATGTGGAACCGATATCCATGTCCGACACGACAGTTTCCCCTACTGGCCGCCCGTGATCCTTGGACACGAGTTTACCGGTACGGTCGTCGAACTGGGGCCGGAATGCTGTTCCCTTCAGGAAGGGGACCGAGTCGTAGCCGAACCCCATACACGTGCCTGCGGACATTGTTACCTTTGTCGAACCGGCAACATTCAGATTTGCGCCGAAAAACGGTCTCCCGGGTGGGGTATCGACGGGGGCATGGCCGAGTATATCTGTTATCCGGAAAATTTGCTTCACAGGATTCCTGCCGGTATGACCTGGGATCAGGCAGCAGTAGTGGAACCAGTTGCAAATGCAGTCACCGATCTGCTGCTTCGGTCCAAAGTAGTTGCCGGGGACACCGTGGTTATCCAGGGGCCTGGTCCTATCGGCTTGATGTGTGCCATGGTGGCACGGGCGGCGGGAGCGCGTGAGATTCTTGTCATAGGAACTCCAGGCGACGTAGAACTGCGCCTGGCCACCGCCCTGGATCTCGGGTTTAGGACTGTCATTATCGGTGACCTGGACCCGGTGGACGTCGTCATGGATATCACGCAGGGGATTGGTGCGGACCTGGTCGTGGAATGCAGTGGATCTGCCGAGGCCATATCCATGATCCCCGACCTGGTGCGCAAGAAAGGAAGAATCTGTGTTATTGGCCTGACCGGTGGGCGGGAGATTCGAGTTCCGTGGGACAAATTCGCCTTCAAGGTGGCCGAACTCAGCTTCAATCTGTCCACTGAGTACGAAGCCTGGGATCGTACTATTGCTATGATCCACAGCGGACAGGTACCGGCGGAGAGGTTGATTACCCATAGGGTGCCGATTGAGAACTGGAGGACCGTTTTTGACGACATCGAAAACCTGATGGCGCTAAAGGGCCTGATCTTCCCTTCACTCGAGGATCTCCTGGGAGATTCGAATAAGAATAAGGAATAGACAAATGAGAGAAAAACTCGGTTTTGGAATCCTGGGTGCAGGACTGGTCGCCCCGTTTCACGCCAGGTCGATCATCAACAGCCGGGGCGGTGCTCTGGTGGCTGTCTGTGACGTGGACCGGCAGCGGGCCGAAAAACTGGCTGAAGAATTTGGAGTTCGGCCGGTTTCGAGCTTGGATGAATTGCTGGAGGATCCTGAGATTGATGTGGTCAACGTCCTGACTCCCAATCATTTGCACTACGAAGCTGTGATCCGTTGTGCTGAGGCTGGGAAGCACGTTATTACCGAGAAACCTCCGGCCATGACTTTGAGGGAAACCGATGAGATGATTTCGGTTTGTACCCAAGCCGATGTTCGGTTCGCCTGTACCGTGCAGTGCCGTGTCCGCAAAGCAATCCAGGCCATGAAAAGGGCTGTTGAACAAGGTCGCTTTGGCCGGCTGCTTTGCGCCGATACATATATGAAGTGGTTCCGGTCCACCGAGTACTATAAGAGCGACCCCTGGAGGAGTTCGCGCCAGTCCGGTGCCGGTGTAACAGTCCAGCATGCTTTTCACTACATCGATCTACTTCAGTACCTTGCAGGTCCGGTTTCCAGGGTTGAGGCTCGCATGATGAACCTCACCCATCCATCCATCAATCTGGAGGACACCCTGGTTGCGCATCTGGCCTTTTCCAACGGGGCCAGGGGCCTTGTCCAGGCATCAACCGCCTTATGGCCGGGAACCGAGGTTCGAATTGAAATCAATGGTGAGAACGGGACTGCCGTCATGAGTGGTGAGAAGATGACCACCTGGCGGTTCCGCGATGAAAACCCCGATGATGAGAGCATTCGCCGGCTCGGCAGTGAAAGCCAGGCTACCGCAGCCGGGGGAGCCGCAGATTTTGGTCATGCGGACCACCAGGTCGTCATTCAAGACGTCATCGACGCCATACACAGTGACCGCGAAGTCATCATTCCGGTGACTTCCGTGAGGCCGACTGTGGAAATTGTCCTGGCTATGTACCAGTCCGCAGCCAGAGGCAAACCGGTTGAACTTCCCATTGAAGATGATCCTTCCATCTGGGAAGCAAGGTGCTAAATGTTCTACGTCGAAGGCTTGACATTATTGAAGGAGACTCTCAAGCAGCTGTCTCGTCTGACTTTGATGTTCCTGGCTAGCATGACGTCATTTCCGCCGGCAATTGAGGCGGGGACTCAGGAAGTCATTGAGGGTTCACATTTCAGCAAGACCTTCGGAGAACAGCGCCATTACCGTTTGATTCTTCCCAGGGACTACGAGACCAGTGGGAAGTACTATCCCGTAATCTACTATTTTCACGGACACAGCGGCCGCTTCAAAGGCGAACAGTATGGCGATGGACAGGTATTCCTTCCGGAAATGATCGATTTCGTTCGCCGGCATGATGTGGTCATCGTCAGGTGGGACGGGCGGGTAGAGGAGGACTATGACGGCTTTTACGGCGGAACCCCCTATGACATCCAGGGTAAAGGATGGGGAATGGATTTTGGAGCCTACTTCCTGGAACTTGTCACCCATATCGACAAGACGTATAGGACCCTGGAAGATCGTAGCCACCGCGCGACCAGTGGCTTAAGCATGGGTGGCTTTATGTCGCTTTATGTCAGCGCCCGGTTTCCTGATCTCGTGGGTAGTGCCTCGGCCTTCAACCCGGCCCACGAGAACCACGTAGGTCCAGAAGGTGCCAAAGTTCTGTACAAACATACCGATCATGTCCTCAACCACGGCCATTCCAAAGTCCGCTTGGTCAGGGCCTCGGGAGACTACATCAGTCAGCACCATGATGAGCTCCGGGATGTTTATTCGCGAACTCCAGGGGTTGATTTTGAATATCGGAGGGATGAATATCATCGCCACTGGGTGACTTCAGTGGACGAGACGTTTGACTTCCACATGAAGGCATTTGATGATGCGGGTTTGCTGGCTCATCCAAAGAACTGGAGTTATGATAACGCCTATCCGGAATTTTCGGTTTGGGGCTATGATGTGGAAGTCACGAACAAGAAACCCGGTTACGTTTGTCTGCGTGACGTCGGTTGGGGATATTTTCGAGTGTTTACCCGTCAATATGCTCCCGACGGTCCGCCCGTAGAAGAACAGATCATTCGGATCACAACCCCGGAGTACTATGGGAGCCATCAAACCTATCAGATTCTCGACTATTCCCATGAAAAGGACAGGGTCACACGATACGAACTCGTTTCAACTGCTGGAGGTGAACTGGTCTTCGAATTGGATGGTCGCGGCCATGACATCGCAATCCTGAAAGAGCGGGAAAGCCGCGCCCCTGTATTGCTTCCGTGGGACACAAAAGGGGACCCCGTGGTGGAACCGGACCGGGATTTACTTCTCCCGATCAGGTTGATCAACACCAACGGAATCGCAGTCAAGAATGTCGTAGTCAGTTTTTCCAGTGATTACCCCATTGTCGAAGTCAAAGGCGGGCCGGTCACGGTAGAAGTGATCGAACCTGGTGAAATCATCGATCTGAGTGACCGTTTTACTGAGCACTTCGTTTCCTCGGAAGGTTCCTTTCAGCACTGTCGGCTTAATCTGGCCGTCAAGTACAGAGGATGGTATTCGAAGCATTACAATGTGGATGCCCGTATCCTGCCTACGCCCTTAAGAGAACCGCTGGGAGTTGAGGTCATCGACGGGAGAAGACGAACCTTCCCGATCTTCCGGCAGGCTGGAAACCAGGGCGGTGGTTCCATGCTGGAGCGGGAGGTCGAAGAAGGAACCGGTAATGGTGACGGATTTGCCGATCCGGGCGAGGCAGTGAGTATCTGGATTAAGCTCCTGCAGGGAATGGTCCCTTTCGACAAGAACTCCTGGCACCGTACCAAGATCTACACGGATGATGCCTGCGTTGTTTCCTTCGAGGATGTAGCTGAGAAGAAAGGCCGGGAATTCACCAGCGTCCGGGACCATACTTCGGTCATTCGGATTTCACCCGATTGTCCGGCCGGTCACAAGATACGGCTGTTTCTCAAGAACGAATCCTACAGTTTTGTCTGGACACCAGATATGCGCTACGGGAAAGAGCCTTTGTATCAGGCGACCCAGCGCTACCGTGATCACTTTCACCAGTACGAACTGGTGGTCGGCGGCGAGTAAAGCCGCTGGTGAAGTGCTGGTGGTCTTCATGCCGTCCTGAGGCGGTTGACCGATTCCAGATGCCGGATGTCAAGCGATGTGCAGGATCCTGCCTCCCAGAAAACCGATCGATTGGGGCGTTTACTCCGAATCCTGAAAGCGAGACGGTCTTCCAAACCCTCGCAACAAGCCGGAAGCTTATCTTCTTATCTTCCGCCGTGAAGTTCTATCTTGGATGATGCGGAACTGGGAGGAAGATGACCTTCCAGGTCGTCACTGCGCAACCCGGTGAGAAAACCGGACTACAACTCAGGCGCCTCCCATCCCCGGCTTGCCGCGAAGGTCCGGATAAATTCAGCCAGTTGCTGGTTCCAGGTCTCGAGACCGATATTCTCCAACGGTT
>JAUVSF010000001.1 GCA_030597245.1 Acidobacteriota bacterium | reverse complement strand
TACTGAAGAACCGCTAGTGCTGCGACAGAGGCAGTTTCAGTTCTCATAATTCGGGGGCCAAGTCCGACACTATGCACTCGTGCCGCTGCGAAAAGATCGCGGTCTCGGTCATCCCATCCGCCTTCAGGGCCAACAAACAGGATGCAGGTGTTCGGGGAATGACAGCTCCCGAGAACCTGACGCAAGGGCAAGTCAGCCGCCTCATCCAGAACGATTCTCACCGCTTCAGTCCTTTCCGCCAGGAGTGTTGCCAGTGGCACCGGAGGCCTTAGAATCGGAAGCCGGCTTCTACCGCACTGTTTCACGGCTTCGGCCAGAATCTTACCCCACCGCTGCAATTTCCTCTGCGCACGCTTCTCGTCCAGGCGAATCTCAGTTCGGTAAGTGAGAATCGGGATGATCTCTGCCACTCCAAGCTCTGTAGCCTTCTGGATCACCCATTCGAACTTGTCTTTCTTGATCAGGGCCTGCGCGAGGGTTATCTCGAGAAGAGGCTCAGGTTCTGCTTCCCGTGTATCCAAGATGAGTCCGTGCCAGCTCCCTCCCTTCTTGCTAAGTCTGCACCGATAGACCTTCTCTTTATCAAGATCCAGAGCCTCGAAGTGATCTCCGGCTTTGAGTCGGCGAACGCGGACTAGATGGTGGAGTTCCTCCTTGGGAAGGAGAACTCGGTCATCCTCAAGTAGGTGAATCAGGACTCTCGCCATGATCTCAGTTTATAGCAGAGCCAGCCATTCCTCGAAAGAGTCTGAAGTAACTCAAAGTCCTCCTTCAAGCTATCCAGCACGAAGGGGCCCTGCTCGCCGGTGAAGCCCGCCACAATAACGTATTTCCGTGCTAGCCGACTGATCTCTGAAGCCAACTCCTGGATAATGACCGCCGTCAGATTCGCTACTACCAAGTCGAACTGCGAAGCTACCGCACCGAGTTCACCTACAAAAAGGTTCGGACCGTCGATTCGATTCTTCAGGAAATTCACACGTGCAGCTTCGACAGCCAACAGGTCGATGTCAAACGCAAGAACACTCAGCAGCGGATTCAACTTCTGTGCCGCGATCGTCAGAATGCCGCTTCCAGTCCCAACGTCAAGTAATGTGCTGACTCCAGGGACAGTGGACTCCAGCGCCAAAAGGCAGAGTTGGGTTGATTCGTGCGTTCCTGTTCCGAATGCGTGGCCGGGATCGAGTAATACGTTGACGGGGTGTGCGGGGGAAGGGTCCCCCCAGGAAGGGTAAATGAAAAAGGAATCTCCGACGGCGAACGCTTTGACACTCTCGGAGTATCTGTCCAGCCACTCCTGAGGTGAGAAGTGTATCAGCTTCTGCGAGAGTTGGAGGGGTTCCCAGCCCTGTTCCTTACACCTGCTTAGAATCTGTCGCCTCAACCTGCCCGTTTCATCGGAGGCAGGGAAAAAAGCCGTCAGCCGGACCCCTTCGGATCCTTCAGTCTCTTCACATCCCAGGGTTTCAAGCTCCCAGAGGATCTCAAGAAGAGATTCTCGGCAAGGCGCAGAGACCAGGATCTCAACCTGAAGGAAGGCATTCCCGACAAAACGTTCGTCAGCACTCAACTATGCAAAGATATCACGGACCTTCTCAAAGAAACCTTCGTTTTCGACAGTTTCTGATGGAGACGGGAGTTCTTCGTCCAGCGATTCCAGCAACTCTCTCTGGCGACGAGTCAGTTTAGTTGGAGTTTGAACCACCACCTTGACTAGCTGATCGCCCCTGCCGAGCCCGTTGATGTTAACGACGCCCTTCCCCCGAAACTTGAAACCGGTGCCGCTTTGGGTGCCTTCGGGTATCCGAAGCTTCTCTTCGCCATCCAGGGTGGGAACCTTAATCTCAGTTCCAAGCGCCGCCTGGGTGAGTGAAATGGGGATCTCGCAGTAGACGTTCTCACCTTGCCGCTTGAAGAAAGAATGCTCTTTAACCGATAGGACTACATAGAGATCACCCGGTGGACCGCCATTGACACCCCCGTCACCCTCACTCGAAATTCTGAGCCGACTCCCGGTCTCCACTCCCGCAGGAATCTTGAGTTCGAGCATCTTCTCCTTCCGAGTGCGACCGGAACCTCTGCAGCTACCACACGGCTTCCTGACGATCTTTCCCGCTCCACGGCAGGCTGAGCAGGTTCTGCTGATTGTGAAGAATCCTTGCTGAAACCGAACCTGGCCGTGGCCGTTGCAGGCATCACAGACGACCTGTTCTACGCTGGGATCAGCACCCGTTCCGTTACAGTCTGAGCAGGGTTGGTCATGGGGGATCTTGATTTTGGCTCGGGTTCCGAATACGGCCTCTTCAAAATCAATCGTGAGGTCATACCGAAGGTCCGCCCCCCTCCTCGCATGACTGCGCCGTTGACGAGAGGATCCGAAAATGTCACCAAACCCGAAAAAATCTCCGAGTATGTCACTGAAGTCGGCAAAAACGTCGGGATCGAAACCACCGAAGCCACCGCCCCCGACACCCGCATGACCAAAATGATCGTATTGAGCTCTCTTGTCCGAATCGCTTAAAACGCTATAAGCTTCAGCCGCCTCTTTGAACTTCTCTTCGGCCGCCTTGTCACCTGAGTTACGATCAGGATGGTATTGAACCGCTAGTTTCCGATAGGCACTCTTTATTTCCTGCTGAGTCGCGTTTCTGGCGACACCGAGGACCTCGTAATAATCTCGTTTCACTTTTCCTTCCAAACCTCATCTAAGAGGCAGGCGCAGCTTAGTCTTCAGCAGGAGCCGCAACCTTAACTTGTGAGGGGCGCAGCAATCGATCGGCAATCGTGTAGCCTTTACGGTACTCTTCCATTATCTCGCCCTCCTCATGATCATCAGATATTTCGTGGATTGCCGCTTCATGAAAGTTAGGGGCGAATACAGAGCCAACGCCTGGAATCTCGCTGACCTCGTACCTATCCAGAATCGTTTTTAGCTGCTTCAGGAGCAACTCATATCCTTCAACGAATAAACCCAGGTTTTCGCCTTCGCTCTGACGCAGAGTCTCCAGGCCCCTTTCACAGGCATCTACTACATCGAGTATCTGTTCCATCAGCTCAGACTTCACCGAGACTCGTAATTCAGACTTTTCTCTGTCCACTCTCTTCCTGTAGTTTTCAAACTCCGCCTGTTTGCGCTGAAGCAAATCCAGGAATTCATCCCGTTCGCGCCGGACAGTCTCAACCTCTGTCTCAGGTTGAGCGTCCTCTGGCTCTTCGAGGATCGGTGCGGTAACCACTCCGTTCGGAATCTCCTGGTCTATCACTGCCGGATCCTGTTCCATGTCTGTGTTCTTTTCCATTTCCATGCTGTCCATCTCATTTAGCTTACTTTCAATTCCTTAAGTCGCCAAGCTCAACGTGGCCATGCCTAATAGGAGGCAAAGGAGTCACCCTAACAATACTTAAGATCTAATTTGCCCGTGAGCAAGCTCGGCAGGAAATAAGCCAGAAGAACTGCCACAGTCCGGATCCGGGGCGGTGTTTCTAGTTACTACGCAAAAGCTGGCCGAATAACTTCGCCACGTAGTCTACCAGACTTATGGTCTTTTCGTATTCCATTCGGGAGGGCCCCAGGACTCCCAAACTGCCCGAAGTCTGGCAATCATAGCTGTACGGCGAAGTTATGAGGGTCCAGTTCTTCATGCCCGGGATATGCTGTTCGAGTCCGATGGTAACGGAAGGCCCGTCATGCGCCTCCTTGAGGCATTCGGTGATGATTCTGATAAGTCGGTTCTTCTCCTCGAAGGTGCGCAGCAGAGAGAAAAGCCTCTCCAAATCTGGCTCACCCAGGCGCCGAACGACTCTTGAAGTACCGTCCAGATAGACCTCAGGCTCGTTTTCCGCAATCTCACCGGTACTGGCCAAAGCAACACAGCCGAGTAAGATGACGTTGTGCAACAGCCTGTCGTAGAGGGCTTTCTCCCGGGACATCAGCTTAAGAAGTTTCGAACGAATGGTTTTCAGATTCATCCCCGCGAAATGCTCAACGAGATAACGTCCAGCCTGGTTGAGAGCACTCTGAGAGAGCTTGTCTTTAACTTGGATCAGCTTGTGCTGAACCAACCCCCCCTCGCCGACCAAAAGAACCAATACGCGTTCGTTGGAGAGCCGAAAAAACTCGATATGTTTCATTACAACCGTCGAGATCGGCGGTGAGAGAACAAAACCTATGCTGTTTGTGTAGACCGAAAGGAGTTGCGACGTCTTTGACATCAGGTCGGCCGGATCCGTCTCCTCCTCAAGGCTTGTTCTAATCTGGTCGAGTTCGGCCACCGAAAGTCCTGAGCTACCCAACAGTGATTCGACATAGATTCGATATCCGCGCCTTGTTGGGACCCGTCCTGCGGAGGTGTGCGGCTGTGCTAAATAGCCGGCGTCCTCAAGGTCGGCCATCACATTTCTTAGGGTGGCGGGGCTCAAATCCTCCTGGTACACCTTGGCAAGAAGGCGGGAACCGATGGGCGTTCCGCTCCGGACGTACTCTCTGATCAAAGTCCGGAGAACGTTCTTGGAACGCTCACTGAGTGCTGGCTGATTCTGGCTCCAATCCATATCCTGACGTGACTCCGAGGGATTCAATACCTATGATACTTGAGAAGATGAGGGCTTTACCACCCGGGCGAAGTTGCGGAAGGAGTTTTCTGCGGTGTCGAGCAAACATCCGAAGCTGATTGGTGAGGAAGGGGTCAGAAACCCACCGCTCAGCATTGTTGGAATCATAAGGAATTTGGGCCCAGGTCTGATTATCGCAGGTTCAATCGTAGGGTCCGGAGAACTGATCGCCACGACTAAGACTGGCGCCGAAGCCGGCTTTTCCCTGCTTTGGTTAGTGATCATCGGCTGTGTCATCAAAGTATTTGTGCAGGTCGAGCTTGGCAGATACACCATCGTAACAGGAAAGACCGCAATGGAGGGTTTGGATTCAGTTCCCGGCCCGCGTCTCCGAGTCAACTGGCTGTTGTGGT
Organism: Acidobacteriota bacterium; assembly: GCA_030597245.1. Lineage (GTDB taxonomy): Bacteria > Acidobacteriota > UBA6911 > RPQK01 > JAPXNP01 > JAUWTT01. The sequence goes on along the minus strand of JAUVSF010000001.1, from coordinate 46,872 downwards.
ACTGGTTAATCATGTTCGTCGTCAGCATGGCACAGCTTGGTGGGATCGTGGGTGGAGTCGGACAAGCGTTGGCCATCGCAAGTCCACTTACGGAGGCAGGCCGTGAGTTCAACGAGTATCAAGACGTGCTGACGAGGGGCGAGGTTTCGCGAGCTTTGGCGCTTCGGGGCGTTTCAGAGAAGAAGCCGCCTCGGTTGGGGCAGGAAACCTTGGAGATGGAGGCGAAGCCTCTTGGAAGTCCCCCAGACTCCAATGACGACGTTATCTGGGCGGCCATAATCACGGTGTTAACGTCGGTCTTGCTGGTCGTAGGGCGGTACAGGTTGGTTCAGGCGCTGGCCACGGCATTTGTGGCACTGTTTACCTTCGTGAGTGTAGGGAACCTTATCCATCTCCAGAGTCTTTCCGATTGGAGAATCAGCTCCAGCGAGATCCTGGAGGGCCTGAGCTTCGGTTTGCCCGGGGCTATGGAGGGCGTACAGATTACTCCGCTGGTTACTGCGTTGGCCGCTTTCGGAATCATTGGAGTGGGGGCGACTGAGTTGATTCAGTACCCATACTGGTGTGTCGAAAAAGGATACGCCCGATGGGCCGGCCCAAGAGATAACACCAAAGAATGGGTATCTCGAGCCAAAGGATGGCTGCGAGTTCTGCACTGGGATGCATGGTGTTCTGCCGTCGTGTACACCTTTGCGACGGTCGTGTTCTATCTCTTGGGCGCCGCCGTACTGGGTAGGGTTGGATTGAATCCTGAGGGAACCAGCATGGTGCGGACGCTCTTGGAGATGTACGTCCCGGTCTTTGGGTCGATCGCTAAGAGTGTGTTCCTTTTTGGAGCAGTGGCGGTGCTCTATTCGACGTTTTTTGTCGCCAATGCCGGGCACGCTCGTGTTTGTGCGGATGCGCTTCGAGTATTCGGGCTTTCATCGGGAGAGGACAAAGCAGTCAGGTTCTGGACGCGAGTGGTTTCGGGATTTTTCCCATTTGCCTGCCTGGTTGTATATGTGTACATCCGAGCTCCGGTTGTTCTTGTGCTGGCCAGCGGTGCCATGCAAGCTTTCATGCTGCCAATGCTGGGTGGGGCAGCTCTCTACTTTCGCTACCGACAGGGTGATAAGCGCCTGACACCGAGTTTGACGTGGGACGTTCTCCTCTGGATTTCGGTCATTGGCCTGCTGCTGGCGGGGGGTTGGCTGGCAGGTTCCAAGCTGATGTCATTCCTTTGAAACCTGAACAAATGATTCTCTACGCAACGGCCGCGAAGTGAGGAATCCGGTCTGGCTACGGGGTCGCAGTTTCGCCTGCGACACCTTCGTAGCTCACCGTAGTGTCGATAATTCCAATCTCGACACGACGATTCATCGACCGGGCTTTGTGTGAAGTCTCAGGGACGAGAGGGTTGGATTTACCAAAGCCTTTAGTCGCAATAATCCCGGGATCGATGCCCGCTTTTGCCAGGTACTCTTTTACGGTTGCCGCGCGTCTCTCTGATAACTCCTGATTGTACTCGGTGGTCCCAATATCGTCGGTGTGGCCATAGATCTGAACTCTGTACCCAGCCGAGGTTAAGAGGACACCGGCTATCCTACTCAGGATTTCACGATTCTCCGGCCGGAGGGTCGCCCTGTCAAAATCGAACTTTAGCGTGTCACTTCCCAGATTCATTACCAGCCCAAGAGCGGTACGACGAGTTTCGACTATCCTATTCAAGGCCTTCTGAAGACGGTTAAGTTCTTCTCTTCTCTGCCGGCGTAATCGGCTCAGTTCCTGCTGTCTTTCGTGAGCCAATTCGAGTGCCTCTTCAGCTTCTTCTTCTGCTCCCCTGGCTCGCAACTCAGAGGCTCTCTGGGATGCTCCAGCAATTGCCCGGCCACGAGCCGCAAGCTGAGCCAGCCCCTCGGCCTGGGCCGAGGCCGATCGAGCGATCGCAGCCGACTCAGTCGCGCGTTCGACACTCTCGGTCAAGTCGGTGACTAATTGATTGAGCTCGGCTAGCTGCTGTTCGGCTTCTTGCGCACGGCTATAGAGGTAGAACGCTGCAACACCGAGGCAACCCACCAGCAGCAGGCAAACCGCAAAAGCAATCTTGTAGGTTCTGGGAAAAGGAAATTGAGAGGAGTCCAGGTCCTCTTGTCCAACTTGATCAGGTGCTTGCATCGTCGGTTCTCTCCGGCCCAGAAGTAACTGCCGATCAGCCCCATTCTAGCAGACTCCCAATCTTAAATCCGCTACTGCACAAAACACGACAGAACACGGCAAAACGTTATCTTTTGTAACACTTAGCGGGATCTCCACCTTCCCCGCTTTGCACAGAACGCGACAGATCAGTACAGATTATTACATATCGTTCGGGACGAAAGCGGGCTTACCTAAAGTAAGCCTATTCGTGATTTCACTTTTTCAAAGTCTGGCTGGAATGGGGAGAGAATTTGAGCAGAGGTTGGGTAAAGGTCTGGCGGGAGGATCTTATGAGGGATCCAGACTGGCCGGGAAATACAAAACAGCCATTCAGTAAGATGGAAGCATGGATCGATCTCTCTGTGCTGTTGGCCCAGGGAGTGGATACAGACAACCTGAAGAAGGACCAGGCTGAGGTAACTGCCAGGTTTCTGGCCAAACGTTGGCAGTGGGACCAGATGAAAGTTAACCGATGGTTAAAACTACGAGAGAAGCGGGGCTCCTTGCACGTCGAATCAAGAAGTCAGCATCGCCATCAGAGGTCAATTATCACGATTCTCAGGCCATTTGAAAGTGATACGGTAAACGATACATTCTTAAAGAAGCATAGAGAAGCAATACCTGTCCTCGGGGCCGAAAACGGCTCCCGAGAGGCTGTTGAAGATAGGATTTCGAGCCACTGTCTGGAGTATGGCCATTGGAGAGGTTTCACAGCTTTGGGCCCAGAGGAGTCGGCCAGGAAGAAGATCCTCAAGCGGATCAAGAGCGGATACTCCGAAGAGCAGTTGCTTCACTACGTCGATGTCTACAACTCGAAGCGAATGGCTCACAAGTGGTATGAGCAGCGATTCAAGGAAGCACCTTCACCGCTGCATCGGTTCTGGTGTCCCAACCCTGGCTGGAGCATTCTCAATCTCTTCACTCGTGACCGGTATTTCCCGATCTGGATTGATGAGGGTGAGGAGCCAGTGACCAAAGAAGAGCTCACCCGATTCGAGGATCGGGAGATTGAGAGTTTGTACCAATGAGTGAGCAGACAGAGCGCCCACACTTATCAACAAGTGTCGGCAATTCTATCCAGGAACAGCTTAACGAGATCAGACGGAGCTTGTTTGCGCTGGTGGTGATCGCTTTCGGGATCTTCTGTTTGCTTACGAGGTGGGCATTTAGGGAGGGGTTATGAGTGAGCAACAAATTGAAATCGCCAGAGAGTGGCTTTCTGAGTGTTGCGAATCTTCGGAGGATGGCAGGGTCTGTGCTTATACGATTCAGCAGTACATCGCCCAACTCGAAGCCGACAAGAAGCGGCTGGAGGATCTCGAACACGCATTAAAACAGGGCGATGTTTGTGGTGTTACAGCGACTGACTGGATCGGCCCTGATAAGTACAAGTACATCGAGATCGAGTTTAGTTCAGACAGAGAGCCCGTTACGAGAGAGAGCCTCACTGACGCAATTGATGAGGCGATGGAGGAGCAAGAGTATGACTGAGCTAATGGGATGCCTCCTAATACTCGGAGTCTTGTTATTGGTAATTGGCCAGACATCTGGACACCTCGTTGCGCGCGTAATATGGTGGCGAACATGACACGGCAGATCATCGCAATCGGCGGAGGGGGTTTTCTGGAGGAACCAGATAACCCGACGCTCGACCTATACGTTCTCCAACAGGCCGCCAAACCGCATCCTTCTGTGTGTTTCCTTCCCACAGGGTCAGCGGCTCCCGACAGCGCGGTTGTTGCTTTCTATTCGGCGTGCTCCCGTTACAACTGCAAGCCGTCCCACCTTTCCCTCTTTAGGAGAACGCCAGACCTGTCAGCGCTGCTCCTCTCGCAAGACGTTATTTATGTCGGGGGCGGCAATTCCAAGAGTATGCTTGCCGTCTGGCGCGAGTGGGGCATTCCAGAACTGCTACTCACCGCGTGGAACAGTGGAGTTGTTCTAGCGGGGGTATGTGGAGGCGCTCTTTGTTGGTTCGAGCAGGGAGTCACTGACTCCTTCGCGCACGGTATGACTGTCCTCCCCGCTCTCGGTTTGATCCCGGGTAGCTGTTGCCCGCACTACGACGGTGAGGCAGACCGCAGACCTGCCTACCACGGCTTCGTCCAGAGGGGAGAAATTCAAGCGGGATTTGCTATTGATATCGGGGCCGCAATTCACTTCGTTGGCGAGGAAATACATGCGGTTGTAGCCTCTCGCCCTCAGGCCAAAGCATACCGAGTCAAGCCGACTGACGATGGAGATGTGCATGAGGAGGCTCTGCAAGTTCGGTATCTCCGCAACCTTCCTACGGAGGAAGGAGCTGGCTAACAAGGCGATGGACCTGTTCTGACTGGCCAAAAACTGGGGAAAAGTTATTGGCCAGTCAGACCACCCAGAGATATGCCCATTTTGCCCCCAACCATGCCAGAGATGAAGTCCTAAGAGTGTGCAAAATAGAGACTTCTCAGGGTATGCGGGACGATTTCGGGCAGACCTAGCGGCACACAGTATGGTTTTGAGCATGAACGGACTAGATTGGACTGCATATCAACCCCTGACGTATCAACAGGATACGAGGAATTGGAGTCGAAGCCAAATTGGGCGATTTCATCAGACTCCCAATCTGACTGAGCGCAGGTTCCCGGCCCAGAGGCATTCGCGCTGTAGAGGTTTCTAAGTCCGTTGAAATACCCGGTACCAGGCACATTCAGGTTGACAAGAGCACTTCGAGGGTTAAGACAATCGTCTTAGATGCCAGATGCCGGATGTCCTGGTGTGTGTGGTCAAGACATAGGAAGAAAAAGAGCGAAGGCGGATGCCACTTGTCATTCCCCGTTGCGTTTTCGGAGCCCCGCCTCGCGGGGCGATATGTGTGGAGCCCAGGGCGAGTGCCCGACGAAGGAGGGCCAGCCCTGGGTTACCGGCGATCCCCTCACAGGAGTCCCGCCTGGCGGGACGGCATGATTCCCGCAGATCCGCCCTCCGTAGGATTCCTGGGCGGCTGAATCTGTGCGTTTCTGTCGATAACGGGGTAAATTCGACCTGGCACCTTCCCCTCACAACCGTTTTTCAACAACTTACAGCCATTTCCTGGGGTAAACTCCTTCGTTCACCTCCAACAAACCGCTCTGCGAGTGCCTTTCCCCACTGAGCGATTGGCCAGGCCCACCCTGCCAAGGCCCTTAGGTCCGAGAATAGCTCCGAAGGCGCGGATGCCCCCGGTGACGCAGCAGGCGGCTGGTGAGAAATGCGGGCCCTCGGTATCCTCAACTCCCTCTGGAGTTAATCGTGATGAGAAGCGAACCCGCCCAGGGTCGGCTTGACGAGAGATTCAAAGTCTTCGTAAGCCATCTTGATCAATTCAGTATGCGAGCCGGCGTTGAAGGCTATCTCCTCGTCCTCGGCAAGGCTTTCGGCAACATAAACGTCCATGCCGTAAAGGTTGCCGAAGGGTGGCATTGCTCCGACCTCGCAACCAGGAAACATGCTTTGGAACTCCTCCTCACCGGCCAGCTCGATTTCATCTGTTCCAGCCGCAGCCCTTAGAAGGTCGAAATCAACCTTCAGTGGTGCCGGCAGAACTGCCATCGCCATCTTACCCGCGATTTTGATCATCACCGTCTTCGCCAGCTCCTTTCCTTTGATATGCGCTGACGCGGCAATTCCCTGTGCGGTGTAAGCAGGTGAATGACTGATGGTTACGTAACGGATGTTGTGACTGTCCAGGTATTCCTTGAGTCGACTAACAGGCATAGTTGGACCCTCCCATCAGGAATATTGATTGATAAGACAAAAATACTCTCATTCGCGCCGGATTCAAAGACATTTGCCACACTGAGTACAAGTCTCTTGGTTCAGGGCGACTGCTTGGAACGGACCCGATTCAGGCTCTCCGCCACTCTCCCGGAAAGAGGAGAATCGGGATGCTCATCAAGGAACTCCTCCAGTTCCCTGACCACACCCTCGTAGTCCTTACGCTGATCGTATATTTCCGCGAGGACCAACTGCGGGCAGGAGAAATGGCCGGGGTCGAGCGCTTTGGCAAGTTTTAACTCCTTGACAGCCGGATCGAGTTGACCCAGAGCCCAGTAGGTTTGCCCCAACTGGCTCCGCGCCAAGGGATCCTGGGGCCTCATCTGTACGGCCCGGCGATTCATTTCCAAAGCTTCCTCCAGTTTTCCCTGCGAGTGTAAAGCGCCCCCGAGGTTGACCACGGGGGGGTAGCTGTCTGGAGCGTGTTTGAGCGCTTGCCTGAAATAGGTTTCAGCCTGGACGTAGTTTTGAGACATGTAGGAGATGGTACCCAGGCGATTCAACGCAATGGAATAATGAGGAGCCAGCTCAAGCGCCTTCTGTAGGTGTTCAATCGCCTCTTCGGTCTTCTTCTGGTTAAGAGACGTGATTGCCTTTCGGTATTCTTCTTCTGCTTCCTCAGGGATAGTAAGCTGCCTCAGTGAAACTGTCGCTCGTTCTTCAGGATGGAACTGAGGTTCAAACTTAAATGCGATCTTGATTCGCCCTTTCTTGTCAGCTGAACTGGGTCCAATCTCGATGGACCGCTCCATTTCGCCCCAAGACGTTACGATCTGAATCCGATACGTCGCCGGATCGAGCTTCTTGAATTTGAAACTTCCGTCGAGTGCGGTTCGAGTACTGCTCGAAAAGGGGGAGGTGGCACCTTCCAGAAAGACAAACCCATCGCTGAGCGGCCTTCCCTCAGGGAGAACCACCTGACCGCGAAGTTCATACAGATCCGCGGCTTCAAGCGCGGCGATCAGCAGGAGAATCAGAGTCACAATACAGGGCCAGCTTGTCGATTTCGTCATCTTTCCAAAAGATCATCGATAAGACTCGGGCGAAGAGCCACTCGTCTCTTTTTCTTACAATTCTACTACCGGCGCAGGGCAGCGGCAAAAACAAAAAAACGTGCCTTGGGTTTGGGTTGGTGCTACCTTAACAGTTGTGATGCTCAGAGGTGACGATATGACTGCGCGAACCTGGATAGCCTCCTGCTTGGCGTGCGTTCTGTTTTCGGTGGTAATTGCCTGTTCGGGGGAGAAACCAGAGGAGAAAGACTCGGGAGCCGGTATGCTGTCTTGGACACACTTTTCGAGTCTTGATGGCACATTAGAGCCACCCAATGCCGGCGGCCAGCAAACCGCCACAGCTGTGTTCGATGTTGACCTGGATGGAACCGTTGACTTCCTCGTCGCCGAACGGACTCAGGCCCCGGCAGTGGTGTGGTACCGGCATACCGCGAGAGGCTGGGATCGCTACGTCGTAGAAGAGGCTGCGCTTCGAATCGAGGCTGGTTCAGCCGTGCATGACATCGACCAAGACGGTGATTCGGACGTCGTCTTTGGCGGGGATTCCGGGAGTAACCACCTATGGTGGTGGGAGAATCCCTACCCGGAATTTGAACACGGACGAGGATGGAAACGCCATTCAATTAAGAATGCAGGTGCTGCCAAACACCACGATCAGTTGTTTGGCGATTTTGACGGAGACGGTGATCAGGAGCTCGTGTTTTGGAACCAAGGCGATCAGAAGTTGTATTTAGCCGAGGTTCCCAAGTTACCAATCGCAGAACCCTGGGATTTGTCGGTAATTTATGCCTATTCCTCTGATGAAGAACCAGCTCAGAGGGGTGAATACCCGAGTTGGAAGAAAGTTAACGAACACGAGGGACTCGCTAGTGCTGACATCGATGGAGACGGGAAGATGGATATCCTTGGCGGAGGTCGTTGGTTTCAACATGTTCAGGCCATGATCTTCCAGGTTCATGTGATTGACAGCAGCTATGCGTTCTCGCGCGTTGCGGCCGGGCAATTGATCGAGGGTGGCCGGCCGGAGGTTGTTTTAGTGGTTGGAGATGGGACTGCACCCCTGATCCTTTACCAGTGGGTTGGAACGGAATGGGTGAGCAGTGAACTCATCGAATTCGTGCGGGATGGCCATAGTCTCGACATAATCGATGTGGACGGGGACGGGAATCTGGACATTTTCGTGGCTGAGATGAGGCTGGGAAAGAATCCGGAGGCGAAAACGCGGATTCTCCTTGGCGATGGGAAAGGGGGGTTCGAGGAACATGTCGTTTCCTCCGGTTACGGACTTCACGAATCACGGGTCGTAGATCTTGATGGAGACGGCGACATCGATATCCTTGGCAAACCCTACAAATGGGAAGCACCCAGGCTGGACATTTGGCTCAACAAACAAGGCGAGTGAATTGAGTCTCAGGTCGAAATAGTTCGTTCGCAGCACCCCTATCCCCGCCGGAATCGGGGCTTCCGTCCCGTTATGTGTAGCAGGACGTCAGTTCAGAAGAAGGGCTGGATAACCTTTGGAAGTGCAGCTGGCTTCCGGGAGGAGGAGAGAAATGAAGCGGCGTGATTTTGTCAAATTGCTGAATGGAAGTCTTCTGGGAAGCACCGCTGTCTCGAGCGGATTATTCGCTCAGAGAGCTGTTCCAGGAGGTCGGCGGGGAATGCCTTCTCCGCGAATCCAGGATATTGATGTGATTGCGACGGCTCCGGCAGGCCTTCGGCTCACAGTTGTGAGAGTGCGGACCGACCAGGACGGACTCTACGGTTACGGATGCGCAACTTTCACTCAAAGAGCTGATCTGGTTGTCGCTGCCGTAGAACGCTATCTGAAACCCCTACTCGTCGGCCGCCCCGCAGACCGAATCGAAGACACCTGGCAGTTGTGTTACGGCAGTTCGTATTGGCGTAACGGTCCGGTCCTCAACAATGCCATCAGCGGCATCGACACGGCTCTCTGGGACATTTGCGGGCGCCAGGCAGGAATGCCCGTCTACCGATTGCTGGGAGGAAAATGCAGGGAAGCGGCTGACTGTTACGCTCACGCGTCAGGTTCCGAGATCGAACAAGTGGTTGACCGTGCACAGCAGCTGATGGACAAAGGATTCCGGCATGTCCGGGTTCAGGTTGGAGTCCCTGGGATGGCAGGTTATGGTTCGAGGGCTGGGAGCGCAGCCGTGACGAAGCTCCACGACCAGCCTGTCTTCGAGCCGGTTGCCTACATTCGACGAGCTCTTGACCTGCTGGAGGCGTGTCGCGAGAGCCTGGGAGATGAGATCGAGCTGCTCCACGATGTTCACGAAAGGATTCCGCCTACCTTAGCTCTTCAACTCGCCAAAGACGTGGAAAGGTTCAGGCTGTTCTTCCTTGAAGACCCCGTTTCGCCCGAGGATATACGGTGGTTCAGGCATCTGCGCAACCACTCGACAACTCCGATTGCTATGGGGGAGTTATTCAACAGCCCACATGAGTGGACGCCGTTAATTGCCGAGGGACTTATTGATTTTATTCGTGTCCACCTTTCGCAGGCGGGAGGCTTGACCCCCTGCCGAAAGCTCGCTGCGTTCGCAGAGCTCTTCGGAGTCCGAACGGCGTGGCACGGGCCTGGGGACGTGTCGCCCATCGGCCATGCCGCCAACCTGGCCCTCGATCTGGCTTGCCACAACTTTGGCGTCCAAGAGTATTACCGTTTCCCGGATAGGGTCTTGGAGGTTTTCGAAGGTTGTCCGACTCTTAAGAATGGATACCTTTACGCCAACGAATCGCCAGGGTGGGGGATCGAGATTGACGAGAAAGCCGCAAAGAAGTACCCATACGGCAGCTTCGAGAAGGGTGAACGTCTTGACTACAATGGCGGTTGGGGCGTCATACGACGCCGTGACGGAACCGTGATCAAGCAATGAATGGGAGTTGGGACCGGTTAACGGTTATCGGTTAGCGGTCAACGGTTGACGCCACCCCGCCATCTGGTATCTGGCAAACAGTATGCCAGTTTCAAACCTTCGATCGTAACTCACATAAAGCGGAGTGTCCGTAGGACAGCTCGGGTTGAGCTATAATCTCTACAAATCGGCGTTCGACTAAGTCATCATTATGTTGAATTTTCAGCAATGGAGAACAGTATGCCTGAAGAGATACTGACTGGAGAGTTTTTTGGAAACACCGGAGAAGCCTGGCTTATCGCCCTTCTTCTAGCCGTAGGGTCTGTTGTTGTGGCCAGGATCGCTTATTGGATCTTCGCCCGTGTTTCAAGGAAGCTGGCTCAGAAGACCAAAACGGCGCTGGATGACATCGTCCTCGACATGATCGAGGAGCCGATTGCTGTAATGCTCAGTTTCGTCGGAATTCGGTTCGCTCTTGGGACGCTATCGTTCCCCGAAGGGTTGGAGACTTGGATTGGTTATGTCTTCAACGTCTTGATGATACTTGCCGTAGCCTGGCTTGTGTCGCGCCTTTTCGACGCGCTCTTTAAGCAATACGTGGTTCCATGGGCGGAAGCATCGGATAGCAACCTCGATGACCAATTGCTCCCAATACTACGGAAAGTAGCGAAGGGGGTGATCTGGGGTGTCGCTCTGATAATTGCACTGGACAATGCCGGCTACGATGTTGGAGCGTTGGTCGCTGGTCTTGGAATCGGAGGTCTCGCATTTGCCCTGGCAGCTAAGGACACGATTGCCAACATCTTCGGTGGATTCACAATCTTCACCGACAAACCCTTGACTCTGAATGACCGCGTGAGAATCGCCGGTTACGATGGTGTTGTGAGAGAGATCGGGCTGCGAAGCACTCGGATCGAAACACTGGACGGAACAGTGGTTACGGTTCCTAATTCGAAGTTTGCGGACAGTCCTGTGGAGAATGTAAGCCTTGAGCCTTCCAGGAAGGTGAAGGTGAAACTTGGGCTCGTCTACGACACAACGCCTGATGAGATGGACAAGGCCTTGGAGCTTCTCAAGGAAATCACTGCAGGCAACCCGAACCTTGAGGAAAAGGTCAGCGTCGCATTTACTGAGTTCGGGGACTTCTCTTTGAACCTTCTTCTCATCTACTTCATTAAGAAGGGGGCAGACATTCTCGAAACCCAGTCGGCCCTCAACAGGGCGATCCTGGTGGAGTTCAATGCCCATGGCCTGGACTTTGCCTTCCCCACCCAAACTCTTTACACCAGAAGTGTTTAGGGTCTGTTGCCCAAACCCAACAGACCAAGCTCGAAGCTCGAAATCAGAAGTTCTAAGGTCTAAACGACTTGAAGTGACTGCTTCTAAATAGCTTATCAGCGACTGCCTGTTTCAGTCATTAGATATTCGAGCTTGCGATTTGTTTCGAATTTCGAACTTCGAGATTCGGATTTGGGCGGGGTGCCCTTCTAGGCAACACGCCCTTCAGGCCGGGCCTCCGTGCTCGGGTTCGCCATCTAGCCCGCTTTCTACTTGAAGCTCGCCACGGCTTGAGTTTCATCTTCGTAGGTGTCGAAGACAGTCAGCAGCCGGGTGATGTCGAGCAGACGATGGACCTTGTCGGACAGACAGGAGAACTTAAGCTCTCCTCCTCGCTTGATCGTCGTCGTATATGAGGACACGAGACAGTCAACACCGGTGCTGTCCATGTAATTCACACCGTGCAGATTGAGTATGATCTGGTACTCTCCCTCTTTCAGGAGGTCGTTCACCTTTCCCCTGAGCTCCCGGACGCCGTCGTCGACGGTGAGGCGACCGTTCAATTCCAGAACAGAAACGCCGCCTGTCTGCCGTACTTGGATCTTCATGATTACCTCTTGACCAAAGTCCCCAAAAGCACCCTTTTATAGATATTCTACCAGTGTAAGGCAAGAAGTGGGTATTTAATGCGTCGAAACCCACACGAATGGAAGCCGCTACTCTGGAAGAATCGGGTGGGGCTGGATTCGGTATCCAAGCGAATCTCCCTCCCTGAGAGGACCATGTGTCTTCGGTGTTATGCAAACTCGGGCCGAGGGCCAAACTTCAAACGGGGTGACATCGAGTACACTTGTGTGAATACTGTCTGCTACATGGGGATTTTCCATGAGGTTGTACGGGCTAGGAACGCCCTCAAGTGTTTGGACTGCCATTCGGAGGGTGGTAGGATCGACTGGCTGTCGCTGGGCTATGAAGGAGATCCGTTACTTTCAGCCATCGCGGACAAGTGACCTGTTTTAGGCCATGGGTCCGGTGGGAGTCGGAAGGTCCCCACCGGACTCCTGTCCAATTGACCTAGGACGCCAAGGATAATGAAAAAGTTATCAAACACAGCTCTGAGACTGGTGGCCCGGCGCTTCAAAGCATTGAGTGAGCCGATTCGCCTCCAACTTGTCATGTCGGTGATGGGCGGGGAAAAATCAGTCGGTGAACTTGTTGAGCTTAGTGGAGCCCATCAGGCTAATGTCTCCCGCCATCTGCATACGCTGGCTGACGCCGGGATACTCAAGCGAAGGAAAGAGGGTCTGCACGTTTTCTATAGCATAGCGGACTCGACAGTCTTTGATCTTTGTGATCTGGTCTGCGGTAGCGTCGAGGATTACCTGAGAACTCAGGTTGATGCCTTCGGGTAAGCCAGACTTACGCAGGGGGACTCAACCTGTACCTCGCCGAAGAAGCTGATCAGTTCCCCTCATCGCCTTCTCATACCAGGGAACAGTCTAGAAACAGGCTCATGTAGAGGATGCTCTGCCGGGTAGGCTGTGAGCGTCTCTCATGGTCGCGAAGATACATGCTCGGGTATCATGGCTTATGCCCAAAGACGCGGGGCGTAAAGTAATCAATGCCTGGGCCATGTACGACTGGGCCAACTCCGCCTTCTACACGACTATCATGGCCGCGATGTTCCCTCCCTTCTATCGATCTCTCGCAACATCGGCGGGCTTGAGCGAAGCCAATGCGACAGCATCGTGGGCTTATACGACCTCGGTGGCATTGCTGATTGTGGCGGTCATTGGTCCGCTCCTGGGCGCGATCAGTGATCAGACGGGAGGAAAGAAGAAGTTCATAGCCGCATTCCTGAGCCTGGGCGTTCTGGCCACGGGGATGATGGTGTTTCTGGGTGAAGACACCTACCTCCTGGCCTCGCTGCTTTTCATCGCCGGCAATGTTGCGGTGGCTTCTTCAAACATTTTCTACGAATCGCTCCTGCCTCACATCACGACACCCGACAACATCGACCGGGTTTCAACGAAAGGCTACGCCCTTGGATATCTTGGGGGAGGGGTCCTTCTCGTAATTAACATGCTTTGGTACGCCTATCCCGAGGTGTTTTTCCTGCCCAACCGGGCTGCCGCTGTCAAGCTCAGCTTTCTGAGTGTCGCTGTCTGGTGGGCACTCTTCTCTATCCCGCTTTTCAGACGGGTCCCGGAACCACCTTTGGGTCAAACCCCGACTCTCCGCCAGAATCCAGTGAAGGCGGGGTTTCGCTCACTGGTGAAGACGTTCCGAAACGTCATGAAGTACCGTCAACTCATGCTATTCCTGTTAGCTTTCTGGCTGTACTCCGATGGCATTGGCACGATCATGAAGATGGCGGTTGCCTACGGGGATGAAGTTGGTATAGACGTCTTCGATCTGGTTCTGGCTCTAATCATCACTCAGTTTGTGGGAATTCCCTGTTCCTTTGGGTTTGGCCGGCTGGCTGGTCGCATCGGTACCAGGCCCTCCATTCTCATCGGCTTGGCCGTGTATGCGTCAATCTCTGTCGGGGCATTCTTCATGACCACAGCTGTCCACTTTTACATCCTGGCTTTCACGGTGGGTCTCGTTCAGGGGGGCACGCAGGCTCTGAGTCGATCTCTTTACGCCTCAATGGTTCCAAAGAGTCAGTCAGCTGAGTTCTTCGGTTTTTTCAGTGCCAGCTCCAAGTTCGCTGGAATACTCGGCCCACTCCTTTTCGGTTTGGTTAGTCAGGGCACTGGAAGCAGCCGGCTCAGCATTTTGTCGATCGTCGTGTTCTTCGTTATTGGTGCCGTTCTCTTGAGTTTTGTAGATGTGGAGGAGGGGCGACGGCGGGCTCAAGAGGAGAGCTGATCGCTTAGCCCGCATTTCTCCCCAACCGGCCAGCTAAACATAGGCGCCCAGCCTGTGACAGCTTCTCTACTGCAAGGAGAGCGGAGGAGGCAAGGGCAAAGGGATCACTCCCCCCTCTTGATCATTCGTATCTCTGTACCGCCCCGCTCGAAATGGACTTCGTCCATCAGCTGATTGATTAGAAAGATACCTCTACCATGACTGGAATAGATATTCTCGCCAATGATGGGACTAGCAATAGAAGTTGGGTCGAACCCTTCGCCTGGATCCCGCACGGTGATCAGGATTCCCATCGGCTTCGCACAGCCAACGCTTACGCAGACAGCGTGCCTGGGGTCAGATTTACAGCCGTGAAGAATCGCGTTTGACAGTGCTTCACGCAGAGCCAGGTCCACTTCAAACTCGTGGCCCACTGCGCACCCAAACTCATCGACCACGGCCATGATTTTGCCAACCACCGGTTCAATGGCTTCGACGCTCGCTTGAATCTCTATTTCGAAGCGAAGAGAGAAGTCATCTGCCAGAAAGTCCCAGCGGAGAAGACCTTTCTCGGACATACCTAACTAGAATAACAGATCGTTTCCGGTGCACTCGGCAAATGCTTTATGGCATCTATGTTCAGGATGGTGGTTTGGCTGTGTGAGGTTACCGTTTGAGAAGGGTGGATAGCGTCTGTTTACGCCGGGGTGAATTGGCCTGTCCTCTCGGCAGAACGTAACCAGTTATCCACCGCTGCAGCAGGCATCGGCTTCGCAATGAAGAAACCCTGCGCCAGGTCGCATCCTTGCGATCGCAGATAATCGAGAGCGCCTACTGATTCCACTCCTTCACCTACTACTCTCATCCCGAGCCGCCGACCGAGTTCGATTGTCGTGTCTACGATCGCTCGCGATTCATCATCGGTAGGGAGATTCTTTACGAAGGACTTGTCAATCTTGATTTCGTTGAATGGATACCGTTGGAGTTGCTGCATCGTGGAGTACCCGGTGCCAAAGTCGTCAATGGCCAGGAGGATTCCCTTCATACGAAGTCTTGTCAACACGTCCAGCGACTTCACCAGTTCTCTCATTAAGGCAGTCTCGGTGATTTCAATGACAAGCTGAGAGGCAGTTAGCCCAAATTCTCCCAGAGTTGAAAGGATCGCCTCTGGAAGTTCCAAATCCCTCATCTGAGCTGACATGTTGACGGCGACTTCCGAGATAAGCTTCTCCTTCAGCCAAGGTCCGCACTGAGCACATGCTCTACGGAGAACGATGTCTGTCAATGGTTCGATCAGTCCGGTTTGCTCGGCTAGCGGGATGAATAGAGACGGGGGGAAAAAGCCGTGCCGGGGGTGTCGCCACCGAGCTAAGGCTTCGAGGCCCACAACGGAGCCGTTCTCTAACGAGATACGGGGTTGATAGAAAACATGCAATTGCCCTTCCTCCAGCGCCGTCTTGAGCTCATCGGCGGTTGGGCCGCTCGACACGGGATGCAGATTTGTTCTTTCGGGGGTAGTAGCGCTTATCAGGATCGATTCCAGTTCATCCAGTCGGATTGGCTTCCTGACACTGCCTACGACGCGCAACCCCTGAGCTCGTGCGAGTTCCGCTGCCGCCTGAAGGACATGGGCATCAAATCCACTCATCAGGACGATTGAGGCTTCGCAGCCTGCTTCGGCGAGAAAACGTATCAATTCGATTCCATCTACTTCGGGCATCAAGAGGTCAAGGACAATCACATCAAAGTCGTGATTATAGATGTGCTTGAACTCCTCAGGGCTGGATGTCGCCGAGGGCCGAAAGCCGATTTCTTCGGCAAGATCACTCACCGTAGCCGCCAACTCCACCTCATCGTCGACTACTAGAAGTTTCAGAGCCGGCTTGACCATTTAACGACCTTCCTGGATTTCGGAATAAGGCTTCGAGTCTCTCGGAAGAAACATTCGGACAGTAGTACCCGCCCCTGCGTCCGAGTCAATTTCCAAGTGACCCCGGGACCTCCTTACAAAGCCGAAGACACGGCTCAAACCCATCCCGTTGTGGTGAATCGCAGACTTGGTCGAGAAGAAAGGATCAACTGCCCGCTCGAGCACGTCCTCGTCCATTCCTATCCCGTCATCAACCACTTGGACGACAATATACTCCCCGGGAGGGACATCTAACGCCACCCGTCTCCCACCCAGGTCGGTGGAAGTATTGTCAGTTGTAATGATAACCCTCCCGTTGGGGTCTGTTGCTTCGGTAGCGTTACTAATCAGGGCTTTCAGACTTTCACAGAAGTCCTCGAGGTTGACAAGCGTGTTCCAAAGGTTGGGGTGGAGACTAGTCTCCACGCTTGAAGCGTCTCCGTTGTTCAGGCCGGAGACACAGTTCTCGATCGACTCATTGACATTGAGCGAAGTTGAATTGAACGAGTGCTTTCGCGAATAGCTGAGAAGTTCCTCGGTGTATTCGGCACACCTGAGTGCAGCCCTTAGGCTGCGGTCCACGCAACGATACGAGGGTTCCGAAGTATCGATCCTTCTTTCCAGAAGATCGAGGTTTGAAATGATCACGCTCAGAAGATTGTTGAAATCGTGAGCAATACGGTCAGTTGCCAGGGCGACCCCGTCCAGCTTTGTATACTCAGCCCGCCACCCGCCGCCGCTAACTGTCTCCACATTGGATTCCTGTGAATCAGACATGAGAAATCACTCCCAGGGAAACGTGCCAGTGTAGTACCGGTTCACAAGTACTCTGCGGTGAATGTCTGGAGTGTGATAGAAGCACGACTCCTGCACTGCACAAATCCATCAAACTGGACGTCCCAGATACACTCACTGTCTTCATTATCAGCATTTTGGAGGCTTCTGTGATTGCCTCTGGTGATTCTCCTCACACAGGGAGAAATGTTGCTCGCCGTACCCTATGCTAGAACCGCCTGAACTGGGCGGCAGTACGTGGCAACTGATGCGCAAACAAGGCGATGGGTATCAATGATGGTGAGTGGTTGCGGCTGAGCCCCTACCGGACAAGGGTTCACCGGCTGTCGTGTCGAAAGCCGCCCACAGTTTCGCCTGCCATCAAGTGCGCGTCTTTGGAATGGCAGAGAGGGGACAAGTTGTGGCCAATATTGGCACCTTGAACAAAAGCTCGATCCTCTCTTATCTGCACCGTAACGTCAGGACTCCCTTTTTTCCAGAGTCCGTCCCGCACCCAGCTAGAATCTACATCGGCCTGGTGATCTGTTCCGGGCTGATCCCCTTTTTCTATTCTGTTTTTGTGGCCTCAAGACACCCTGAGTTAGGGTGGATTTCACTTGTCCTCTTAACAGTTCTGGCTAGCAATTTCGTCTTCACCCTTCCCGCGACCAGAGGCCGGAAGCAATCTGTTTCAGTTGCGATGGGTGACTTTTTTGTCTTCCTGGCCATTCTCTCGTATGGCCCGGCCGTGGCCACCATTACCGCAGTCGCCGAAGGCTTTACGATGAACCTCAGAACTCGCGTAGTTGGAAGCTACAAACAGCTCTTCAACCTTTCGCAGATGGCTCTGACAGCGTTTCTGGTTGCACATATCTTCTATCGTTTCGAGGGGCGGCTCGAGCCTCTCGAGCCGGGTGGCGACGTCGATCTCGTCACACTTCTCTGTGAACTGGGATTTTGCGCGTTAATATACTTCCTGCTGAATACCGGCATCGTTTCTGGCGCGATGGTGTTAACAGCCGGGGAGAGTGTTCTTCGTTTCTGGCGTGAGAATTTCACTTGGGCTTGGGTTACTCAATTTGCGGGTGCAACCCTTGCCACACTCACTTTTGTCTTCCTCGGACAGGCCACCTTTTCCGTTATCCTGGTGGCACCCACCGTTCTGCTGGTCTATTTTGCCTACAAGGCGAATCTGGATCGTATCAAGCAGACCCAATCCCACTTGGAGCGAACACGAGAGCTTCTCAGGGAGAAAACTCAGGCTGAAGAGGCGGTGCAGCGGGCCAAAGAGGGACTGGAAATCAGAGTCGCTCAGCGAACGGCCGATCTGAGTCGGGCAAATAGGTATCTCACCAAAGAGATAGGAGACAGGATCCGGGCAGAGGAAGCACTGGCAGCAGAGAAAGACCGCCTGGCCGTGACACTCCGGAGTATCGGGGATGGAGTTATTACCACAGACACGTCAGGAGAAGTCGATCTGGTCAACGCGGAGGCTGAGAGGCTGACAGGTTGGACGCAGGAAGCAGCAAGAGGCAGACCCCTCAGCGAAGTGTTCCGAATCGTTGATTCCCGAACCGGTCGAGCGCTTCGAGATATTGCGAGAAAGGTCCTTCGTACGGGGAAAATGGTCTCTCCTCGGAGCGAATCGATTGTCCTGGTCCCGAAGGAAGGGTCGGAAAGATTCATCTCCCACGGTGCATCACCGATTTTCGGGAAGACAGGCCGGATCGTGGGTGCCGTCCTCGTCTTCGGGGACGTTACCGACCGGAAACGGATGGAGGAAGAACTCCTGAAGGCCCAGAAAATGGAGTCATTGGGCCTCCTGGCTGGAGGGATTGCCCATGACTTTAACAACTTCCTTGCGGCGGTTCTGTTGAAAAGCCAGATGGGCCTGAGGGTCATGGAACAAGGTCGAAATCCGGCGCAATACTTTCGGAGCATCGAAGATGTCGCCAGAGATGCATGTGATGTAACTCAACAGTTGCTCACATTCGCAAAAGGCGGAGCTCCCATTAAGAAAGCAGCGTCGATTCGAAACCTCTTATTGGGAGCCAGAAAGTTCTCACTTAGATCGACCGACGTCAGATTCAAGTTTGACGTGGCGGAAGCTCTTTGGGGCGCCGAGTTTGATCGAGGTCAGATCAACCAGGTGATAAACAACCTGGTGATGAATGGTGAACAGGCAATGCCACGCGGCGGCACTTTGGTAATCCGGGCCCACAACCATCAGATCCAGGAGTTGGATCTCGATTTTGAACTCCCGCCCGGAGATAACATAAAAATCAGCGTTGAGGACGAAGGGGTGGGTATCTCAACGGAGAATCTGAAGAGACTATTCGAACCCTATTTCACCACGAAACCGGACGGTCACGGTTTGGGTCTGGCGAGTGTCTATTCCATTATTAACCGCCACGGGGGCCGCATCTCGGCAAAGTCGGAAGTGGACAAAGGCACAACCTTTGCTTTCTACCTCCCAGCCACCGGAGAGCCTGCGGAGTCGGAACCTGAAGATGTTACGCCCGCTCTCATTAGAGGCTCCGGCCGTGTACTCGTAATGGATGATGATCCCTTGCTCCAGGAGTGTGCCGGTGAGTTGCTCCACGAACTGGGATACGACGTGGTGGTGGTTTCTGACGGGCTCGAAGCAGTTGAAGTGTACAAACGAGAGGCACGTCTCCAGCGCCCCTTCGATGCCGTGATCCTTGACCTGCTGGTCCGTGACGGCATGGGCGGCAAAGAGGCGATGCGGAAGCTTCTAGAGATTGATCCGCATGTGAAGGCGATCGTGTCAAGCGGGTACTCATCGGACACAGTCATGGCCAACCCCGAGAAACATGGTTTCAGTGCAGTGTTGAACAAACCGTTCACCATGGAGAAGCTCGCTTCCGTACTGGATCAAGCCACGGCGGGTTCTTCAAACGCCACAAGAAGACATGCGGTCTGATGGGTGCGTTTCCCAAAAGGGCATCCCACCCAAATCCGAAGCTCTAAACTCGAAACAAATCTCAAGCTCGAATATCTAATGACTGAAACAGGCTTTCGCTGATAAGCTGTTTAGAAACAGTCACTTTAAGTCGTTTAGACCTTCTGATTTCGTGCTGGTTTCGAATTTCGAGCTTTGAACTTCTGCGGTTCCGCTTTTGGCCACAGACCCTGATAGTCAGTAGCATGTCACTTGGCTCAAGGTCGTAGGATTCTGAAGTCTCGTCCTAAACAAATCGGGGTGGTTGAAAATAGAGACAAACGCTACTCTGCCGGTAGATGGAGGGCTGGCGCAGCCTAAGTGCGCACCAATACAGCCGGTCCCACCCTCTCAATAGAACCGATTGACAGCAACGAAAACCGTTGACAAGTGTGAGAGCACTCACAGTGCAGGAGAGCCACGAAGAGTTACATTATGGAGCGGTGATGCTAAGTGCCCCCACTTTTTGAACTCTGAAGAGGCGTTGATGGTCATGGGGAACGTCATGTTGAGGCGATGGGCGGGAATGGTCTTGAGCGGTGCTTGCTTGATACTGCTCACAGGGACTGTAACCTTTGGCTGGAGCGGACATCAGAATCCCGATTCACGAATTGCTCCCGTTTTAAGAGAGGAGGCCGCCTTCCTCCGTGCAAACCCTCAGTATGACTACGAGATTCCGGTAATCATCAGGGTGCGCCGCGACCATTTTCGGGAGACGGAAGCGCGGCACCGGAATCAGGTCCGTCATGATGGAGCGCAGATTAGATCTCTCGGGCTGGTTCACAGCTATGCTGCTCGAGTAAGAGCTTCCCAGATCGAGTCTCTGGCTGATTCTCCGCTAGTAGAATACGTCACTCTTGATGCTCGAGTCTTTCCGACGGGTTCCCACGTTACTCTAAGTCCTCCAGTGGATTTAGCTAATCTGCGATCGGTCGTAGGCGCAGACCAGGTTGACGCCATGGGGCAGGGCGTTACAGTCGCCCTTTTTGACTCGGGGATCGACTCTCACCAGGACCTGAGACGACAGCAGCGTTTGAAGGCTTCGGTCGATTTCACCTCGGGGACTCCTGAGTTACAGTACCTTTCCAAGGATACTGACGACTTTGGTCATGGCACCCATGTCGCCGGCATTATTGGCGGAACCGGCAAGAGTTCGAATGGTTTGCAGGGCGGTGTGGCTCCTGGCGTTTCCTTTGTCGACATGAAAG
Organism: Acidobacteriota bacterium; assembly: GCA_030597245.1. Taxonomy (GTDB): domain Bacteria; phylum Acidobacteriota; class UBA6911; order RPQK01; family JAPXNP01; genus JAUWTT01. Next base: position 26,023 of record JAUVSF010000001.1, on the reverse strand, counting down.
TCGTAGGTGACGAGGGCTGGGGTTATACGAGCAATCTGATTAAGGCCATCGAATGGGTTGTCGAAAACCATCAGAATTACGATATTCGCGTGGCGAACATGTCGATTGGTCACCCGGCCTACGAAGAGTACTTCAACGATCCGCTCTGCCTGGCAGCTGAGGAGATGGTCGCTAGAGGAATAGTGACTGTGGTTTCCGCAGGCAATCTGGGACGCACGGAGGACCATCCCAAAATCTGGGGGGGCATATACAGCCCGGGGACTGATCCCACGGTCATCACAGTGTATCCGGTCAACACCCACGGTACGTTGACGCATCAGGACGACAGCGCTACGAGTTACGGTTCGAGGGGACCCGGCATTGGCGGTTTGTTCAAACCTGATCTGGCAGCACCTGGTAACCGAGTTGTCTCACTCATCGCGAATGCGAGTACTCTGAAACGAGAATATCCCGAGTTGAGGACTGATGGACAGTACTTCACGATGAGCGGCGCCAGTATGGCCACGGCCTTCGTTTCCGGAACAGTGGCCCTGATGCTGGAAAAGAATCCCGATTTAAACCCGAATCTGGTGAAACTGATCCTGGTCCTCACGGCGGTCAAACTCCAGGAACCGAGCATGCTCGAACAGGGCAACGGTTTATTGAATGCCAAAACGGCAGTCGAGATCGCAAGCGCCCTTGATGTTGGTGAAAGGATTCTGACGGAAGCTATCTCGCCCACCTGGATGTTAGATGGTGAGGAGGTATGGGCAGGCGGTGCTTTTGCCTACGGTGATCAGGTCATTTACAGCCGTCTGATTGAGGCGAGTGACGATCCGCTATTTTGGGGCAACGGTGTGTTCTGGACCGACCGACTGAAACGAGCCTTCGCAACCGGAATGAAGGACGGCGTGTTCTGGACAGATGGTGTGTTCTGGACAGATGGTGTGTTCTGGACCGACGGTGTATTCTGGACAGACAGAGGTGGCCGCACCACCAGGGCGTGGGGAGACGGCGTATTCTGGACCGACGGAGTTATCTGGACCGACGGAGTTATCTGGACCGATAGTGTGTTCTGGACGGATGGCGTGTTCTGGACAGATGGCGTGTTCTGGACAGATAAAGGGCGGGCCCGAAGCACTGTTCTGGTTGGGGATTAAGCAACCTGAGATTGGCTGGCCGAGCGATGCTCGGAATAGAACCATAACAAACAGGGGAAGCTGCTGAAGCTTCCCCTTTTTTTGTGAGGATCAGTAGCCCAGAACCTCCCTGACATACTCCCGGCTGATCTTGAGGCTTTCTCGCAAGGGCCGGGTCGGCTGAAAGTCGCTCTCATGCGCGAGCTCGATAACTACATATCCTGAAAAGTCTATTGCCTCGAGCTCTTTGCCGATCGTTTTGAAATCGGTAGCGCCCTCTCCCAAAGCTTCAGACCATGTTCCGTCGGCATTCTGATCCCGTATATGCAGAAATACAATCCGCCGGCCGAATCTTCGGATAAACTCCACAGGATCGACCCCGCCGCGAATCAGCCAATTAAGATCGGGCCCGAGCTTGGCTTCCGGAATCCGTTTCAAGGTGCCTTTGAGGTCGTGCATTCCATCTTCCACCTCGTAGGTGTGGTTGTGCAGGTTCAGTTCGATTCCATGCACTTCGCAGAGTGCAATGAGCTCGCTCAGTAGATCGGCTTGTGCATCCAGCTGTTCTCCAGTTTTTCTATGAGGTGCAGCTCCAACGGAAGTGCCGAAGGTCTTTCCACCGACTTCTGCTAACCGTGTTACGACCACGGTGGCCTCCCTGAGAATGGCCGGATGCGATGCCCGGTCCCACATGTCGGCTCCGAAAGAAGTCCCAATCACAGGAAGCTGGTAACGATCCGAAAGCTCTTTGACCTTTCCAACTGAATCGTCCGGCTTCAGCACTGAGTCCATGAGCTCGACGCCGTCCATTCCAGCATAGCTCATATCTGAGAATATCTGGCTCAGCACCGGAGTCGGATCATAGTTCGGAAGAGTGGCAGCATAAACCCACGGGTGCGCCCCTACCACAACGCTCTTCCTTTCTGATTGCAGACTTCTTGTCGAAGCGGACAGAGCATTTGCGGATAAACAAAGGCTCGAGCAGGCAGAAATCAAGAAACCTCTCCGAGAGATCGAGTCCGCCGTGTGTAAGTCTTGCAGGCCATTTGATTGAAATTGGTGATCCAGATTCGCTCGCTTTCGCATCATGGTTGACCCTCCTTGCGTCTTTTTAGCATAAGTTCAGTCCGTTTGCTCATCTCAAGCTCGCAAACCTCCCCGATTGACAGCGCCTCGGAAGAAGGCTAGTTTCAAAGCGCAAGACCGTTCAAAAGGAGAGCTGAGCAATGAAGAAACTGGGTGTAATGATTGTAGGTCCAGGTTGGGTGGCAGGACAACATATCCTGTCTTTTGTGGGAAACGATGAATCCGAGATTACAGTGATTGCCGGCGTTCTGCCGGAAGATAAAGACCGCGCCCATGCGTACATGGAACAGTACGGTCTTCAGTGCGACTTCACGGACGACTACGAAAGCGCGCTCAAACGCGACGACGTTGATATCGTTGCCGTTTGCACCATAAACCATCTGCATTTCTCACAGAGTCTTGCAGCCATCGAAGCAGGAAAACACGTCCTGGTCGAAAAACCGCTCTGTTTTGATATGAGAGAAGCCAGGGTTCTGGTCGATGCATGCCTGGAGCAAGGCGTTAAGACCCACGTCGGCCATGTGGTTCGCTTTTATCCTGCTATCACAGGGCTGCACGATTTCATTCGTCGTGGAGGGATTGGGGAAGTCTATTACTGCGAGTCCGACTATTGGCACGAAATCATTGGCCCATGGAAGGTGCGTAGGGAAACGGGCGGCAGTGCGCTTTTGATGGGCGGCTGCCACGCGGTCGACATGGTGAGGTGGATGTTAGGAGAAGAGAATCAGATCTCGGAAGTGTTTGCCTATTCCACTCCCGCCCGGCGGCGGCTTGATTTTGAGTATGACCCCACCATTTCCGTGACAATGAAGTATGAGAATGGTGCGATCGGAAAAGTGTCAACCAGCCTTGAATCAAACATGCCCTACGTTTTCCACCTCCAGGCGAATGGCACCAAAGGCACCATTCGAAACAACGGGATCTCTTCAGAGTGGTTTCCCGGAACCAAAGCGTTCATGGAGATACCCGCCGTGTATCCCGATGACTGGGATGTCAGTCAGCATCCTTTCCCACAAGAAATCGATTACTTCGTGTCCTGCATCAAAGGCAAGGTAGAGTCTGACCTGAGTATTCCCAGAGCCGCAAAGACGTATGAGGTCATCTTCGCCGCCGAGCTCTCTGCGCGCGAAGGTAGACCGGTGAAATTACCGCTCTCCAGTCAGACAATCTCCTCCAACTGAGCCGTGAAGTGGCGAAGATAGGGTGACTCCTGAACGATGCGAAACCCTTTGATCTTGTCGCGGTTTTCGCAAATGGCTGCCATTGACTCAGCCACATACTTCATGTGCATCGAGGTGTAGACTCGGCGAGGGACTGCGAGCCGCACCAATTCGAGTTCCGGATAAGCCATCTCGCCCGTCTCGGGATCTCGATGGGCAAACATCAGGCTCCCGATTTCGACCGCTCGAATCCCTGCTTCCCGGTAACGTGCCACGACGAGAGCTTGACCCGGAAACGGGTGCTGAGGGATGTGTGGCAGGAACTCTTTCGCATTGATATAGACTGCGTGCCCACCGGTGGGTTTTACGATAGGGATTCCTGCCTGGTCGAGTTCGTCGCCCAGGTAGCGGATCTGACTGATCCTGAATCGCAGGTAGTCTTCATTCAAGACTTCGCGGAACCCTATCGACATTGCTTCCAGATCTCGGCCGGCGAGCCCGCCATAGGTAGGAAAACCCTCGATCAGAATCAGAAGGTTTGTGGCTTTCTGGGCCCATTCGTCAGAGTTGAAGCCAAGAAATCCACCTATGTTGACCAACCCGTCCTTCTTGGCGCTCATGGTACAGCCATCACCATATGAAAAGAGCTCACGCGCAATCTCAACCACCGATTTATCCGCGTACCCCGATTCTCTTTCTTTGATGAAGAAACAGTTTTCGGCGAAACGGCAGGCATCAAAAAAGAGGGGAATTCCATATCGTTGGCAGATGGATCGAGTCTCTCGAATATTCTCCATTGAAACTGGCTGGCCTCCAGCCGAGTTGTTGGTAATCGTCAGCATGGCCAGGGGAATTCGTTCCGGTCCCTGCTCTTCTATAAAGGCCTCCAGCTTTTGAGTGTCCATGTTGCCCTTGAAAGGGTGCTCAAGAGAAGGATTGAGTCCTTCTTCGATGACAAAATCAACAGCCCTTCCTCCCTTGTGTTCAACGTTGGCTCGGGTCGTGTCAAAGTGGGTGTTGTTGGGGATAAGGTCGCCCTCTTTCAGGATCACCGAGAAGAGCAGATTCTCCGCCATCCTGCCCTGATGGGTTGGGATGATATACCGATACCCGAAAATCTCTCGCACGGTCTTCTCGAAGTTGTAGTAATTACGGCTACCAGCGTAAGATTCATCACCTTGCGCCAAACCTGCCCATTGGCTATCACTCATCGCCGAAGTTCCGCTGTCGGTGAGGAGGTCGATCAGAATTGAATCCGCCGGAAGGTTGAAAACATTGAAGCCAACGCTACTGATCAACTCAGCACGTTCCTTCCTTGTACTCATCTTGAGAGGCTCAACGACTTTGATCTTGAAAGGTTCTGCGGGAAACTCCATCATCTTTCTCCTTCGACCCTAGTCAACAGTGTTGCCACGCTCAAATCAAGTAGTTGTTTGCATAAGAACCTTGGCGGGCTTTGCGTGAAATCAATTCGTCTCACGCCAAGAACGCAAAGGGGAGATTGGGTTTTCGATTCTCGAAAGAGGCGGTCGGTTGGCGCTCTGATACACCCTCTGCCTGCGAGCTAGTCCAGCGCCCAGCGCAGAGTTATCAGGAATCCGCGCCCATGTGCCAGAGGGGCCTTCCTGTCAGCGGTATCAAAATAGAGCTGGTTGAGAAGGTTTGTAGCTCTCAAGGCGGCTTCAAGGTTAGCAGGCAGGTCAGCGGTAACGAAGGCTGAGAGAAGCTGGGCGTCTGGGATCCACTTCTCTCCATCTCCCGGATCGGTCTTCTTGCCTCGAAACTCAACCTGAACCCCAGATCCCCATCGGTCCTTGAAATGTTCTAACCCGGCTACCGCCCGATTCACTGGAATGTCTAACAGCGGCATTCCGTCGGGGCTCTCTCCGCTGATAAAATGACCGTACCCGTAGGCCCTGAGACTGGATCTGAGCAATACCTGGCACTCCCATTCGAAACCGTCAATCGTCCCTTCGGTGAGGTTGGTGAAAGTCCATTCGTCTGGTGCAACCTCAACGCGCTCAATGTACTCCGATATCTGGTTCCGGAATATGTAGGCCGAGGCTCGGACAACAGCAGAGTAATAGCGGATACCTCCTTCCAGGTTTAGTGATCGCTCGGCTTCCAAATCTGGATTCCCTATCACCGTACCGCGGCCTGTGGTCCCTGAGAAGAAGAGCTCACTCAGAGAGGGAAAACGCACACCGCTCCCGATGGAGGCGTTCGGTTCCAAGTCTGTGCGAAGAGGGAAAACCACTCCAGCGAATCCGTTGAGACCCGTGTCGGTTTCGGCCATGGATCCACCGTTTTTCTGGTTAATCACGGTCCAGCGTCCGCCTGCTTCAAGGATAGCAGCGTCGGCGTGAAAAGTGATGGAACCTCGAAAACCAAGATCGTTCTGGCTGGCCCCATCCAACGCCTTAAGAACGTGTGACCCCTGAGGGGGAATTCCCGGGCCCCGGAGCGTCTCGGTCGAATCCACACCCTGACGACCAAAATAGTCGACACTCACCTGGGCGTTGGTTCTCGATCCGAGGCTGATTTCCCTATCGGTCTCCAAACCGAAATCGAATGAGTCATTGAAGACGTTGCTTTCCAGATGTTCTTCAACCGTCTGAGTGTGAAGGGTCTGAGGATGGACAAATGCGTTGACTCCCCAACCGCCAATGGATCGGGTCGAGAAATTGGCCAGAAGGTGTTTCTCCTCAGGGTAATTCGTGGTTCTTCCGGGAAAATCTGTATTGGACTTACCAATGTCCCTTCCCACCGCAGGCAGAATCAGGATTTGGTAATCCCGATTCTTGCCTTCCCAGATTTTGCTGACCAGCCCCGAATACTGAGTGAAATGAGAGTTCAGTTCGGTGCCGTCCGCAGCTTGAGCATTGTCTGAGTGGCGTCGCGCAAAGCCGGCGGACCAGCCTCCACTTCCCCAGCCTCCAGCCAGGAGATATCCATTACCTTGAGTGACGTAGTCCGATTCGATGACCCAGTTTCGAAACTGTCGGGACGAGATGTCTATTGTCCCGCCCAGAGCTCCGGAACCATAGTAGCTGCTTGCCGGCCCCCGTACCACGTCAACCGAGCCAAGAAGGAAAGGATCAACGAAGGAGGCTGAAACTCCTGCCCGTCTCTCGCTAGTAAGCCTGATTCCGCTGATGGAGGTCGTGATCCGGTGCCGAGAAACACCCCGGATCGAATAGTTCGCAAACAGCCCGCCCTGCCCACTCGGAGCAACACTCGGTACACTCTGAACGAGCTCTCCAACTGTCGAAGCGGCGGTAGAAGCTCCTTGGGGGTCGATTGTCGAGGTTGCGGCTCCAACCGGGGCGATTCTTGGACCCGGCAGCCGCGCGACCACCGTAACTTCCTCCACGAAAACCGCCTTCGGCTGCAAGACAACCTGCAGAGTGGAGGAGTGGTCAGGTTCCAACTGGATACTGACATCGAAGAAACCGGGGTGTGAGATAACGAGTGTCACTGGTGGTTCAATACCGGGGAGATGGAACGCACCTGAAGTATCTGCAATGACACTCTTGTCAAATTCGGGGACTTCGATCTTCGCATTGGCGACAGATTCCTTGGATGGAGTCATGACTCTGCCTCGAATCCCACTTTCTTCGGCCGGAACGGAAAAGAGCATTTCAGCCAGGAGCACCACCATCGCCATCTTCATCACAGGATGTCATTATACCGAGGTCCTGAATAGGAACTGCGCTCCCGATAGGTCAGGTTGAAACAAAGTGAGGTCGAACTTGAGTACGCCAAAAAACGACAAGCGCGGGAAACAGCTCTCCTTGAGAAAGGCGCAATGTCTCAATGGGCTGTGGACACGCTGAGCGAAAGTTGGGAACCCCCGTTATGAAAGCCCTGTAAGAGCGACACATTCCGGAAGAACCGTTTTGAGCAACACGCCCTTGACATGGCTCGGGGCGCAATCGATTCGATGGGGAACGAGCTGTTATCGTGAGCGTAGCTGAATCGCCGAACGCCTCCTTGGAGTCAGGGCTCAGTCCGTTATGCCCAACTCCTGTTTCGCTGCTTGTATGATCTTCGTGGCGTTCGCCGTACTGCCTTGACGCTGGCGCAGCAAATTATACAGTTCACGGCGAGCCTCCTTTGCGGAAGAACCTTTCACGGCAACAGCTCTCGCAAAAGAAAGAATTGCCTGATCGACCTTGTTTGCCCGCCAGTAGCAGTAGCCCAGCCGGAGATGTGAAAAACCGACCATTGGATCCAACTGAGCGGCTTTTTCAAAGTTCATTCGCGCCGTCCTGAAGTCGGCTGAAATATAGGCATTCTCTCCAATAGCCCGGTAAGCGAAAGCCTTGGCCTGATTCAGCTGAGGATCTTCCGACTTCTCCAGGGAGGCAAGGGCCTTCTTGGCGTACGCAGCAGCTTTCTCAAGATCCTGGAGCGCCCAGGCCGAATTCACCAATTCAACCAGCATTTCCGCATTGTTCGGAGCGTGTTTCAGAGTGCGCTGGGCCCACTTCTCGAAGTTGGCTGTGTCACCCATCGATTTATAGGCTTTCGCCACCAGATATGCAGACCCCGCATTCGGAGACTGGTTATAAACCCTAGTTCCGAATTCAACGAGTTTTCCTGGCTGTCCCAATTGCTGATAAGCTTCGGTTGCTGCCGCCGCTGCCGCCTTGTCTGTGGGCCGATACCTCAAGTATTTCTCGCTGGCCGCAGCAAGCTGGGCCCACTGGCCCTTCTGACGCAATCCATCCAAGTATTGGGAATACAGGTAGGCAACGTTCGGGTTCAGCTGCGATTCCTTGTATTTCTGAATAAACTCGATTATGAGAGCGGTCCGCTGCGTTACGTTTTTCTCTTGTTGTGCCTTCTGATACAAATCATACTCTTCTGCGTACGTATCCCCCTCTTGCGCAACAATCCCAACAGTTAGAACAATTACTATCGCGAGGGAAAATACAACTCGAAGTCTCCAAGACATAGCCGCCTCCTTTGCAATGGAAATTATGTTCCTGAAGCAAAGGGAATGTCCATAGAGATTACGAGACTTTTTGGTTTAAGTTGAACTCCAGGAAGATGGGGTCGTGATCAGACAGAGGCTGAGAAGGATCGTTAACGTCTTGGATGACCTGAGGGGGCTTGTCGAGAGCCGGGAGGATGTCCTTTCCCGCAAACCAGTCCAGTTTCATGGAGCACTTGCCGTCGTTCTTTTCGAGTGCCCAGTTTATGAACCAGAAGCACCAGTTGGGAATCCAATCGGCCATGCGTCCATTGGCGGCAAGATCTTTCACATCATAATGAAGCGTACAGCCTCCGGGTTCGTTGAGGTTCTTGTACACGTACCCTCGATCCTCCAAGAGCCTGAAAAGATGTCGCTCGAACCATCGGTCAGGATACGGATAATGATCCCTGATTACATGTCGAACTCCCATCAATACACGACGGACGTAGCCCAGTATGGAAAACAACGCGTTTCTTGAATTGTAAGTCGATGTGTTCCAGTCACCCCCGATCAACGCGGGAAATTCGGGGTGGAAGCGGCCGAGATCATCCAGGACCAACTCCATCTGGTGTGCTCGATGTTTCTGGGTAGAGTGAGCGTCCAGATGGACGCTCACCACTCTGAATTTCCCCTGGGGATGGTCTATCAAGCCTATTACAGCGTTCTGCCTGCCCAGCCGCTTTTCCTTGCCGCGCATCTTGTCTTTGCCATTGGGGATGGCGACGGAATGCGCACCGAGTATAGGATACTTGGAGAAAAGGGCATTACCGTGGAGGCCAAGTTCGTTGTGTCCGTCCACGCTGCTTTCGAGCCCGCTTCCCTTCTCCAGATTGATGTAACACGGTGCGAAAGCGAAATTCAGATCAAGCGCATCTGCCAGTTCCTCAGGGACTCGCCTGTTCTGGCTCCTCGCCATCCCGTAGTCAAGTTCCGTCAGAACATAGACATCGTTTCTGCGCATGATCGGGTGAGATCTCAGCGTGTCGATGATTCCTTCCAGATGAGTCCCGCGTTCAACATTCCAGCCTGAGACCCTGATCGGACTGGAATCGGCCGGTGGCTGCTTCCTAAGGTTTCGCTGAAGCACACTTGACAGGATTCGGCGAATCTCCGGTTCCAGCTTTCGGTATTCTGCCAAGCGCTTCAACTCCTCACTGGAATTGGCTTCACTCAGTTTACCGAGATATGGACTAAGGTTGTGGTCTAGTATGCTCACGGCTCACCATTCCCTGGCACTGTCTGCTGCCTGAACTGAGAATTCTAAAGGAAAACGGCTCTGGGAGCCTTCCACCTGGAACGGCGCCGTTCACTTCGGCTCCGTTTTTACGGAGTCAATCGATCTCGTCCTTCTTATCCGATTGTTTCTGCTGACTGCTTCGGAGTTCTTCCAAATTTATCTGGATGGAGGCATTGGATTCCAAAAGATCAGCAAGGATCTCCTCTCTCGATTTCCCACCAGCTTCAGGTTGTGGCTGCTCCTCGAGGAACGGCCAGAGCGCTTCTTTTATCTTGGCAGGAAGGATACTGTCGAGATATTCGAGAGCCGTACCCTTTAGGGTTCGATCCTCCGTGTGCAATCCACGAAAGGCAATTCTCAGCGGTTCACGAGGAAGTCGAAGTGCCAGGAGTGTAAAAACATGCTCGAGGCTGCGGTTAGTCCGGTCCTCGATTACCCGATCTACGAAAACGGAATCCTCATCTTTGTCGAGTTGGTCGAAGAGACGGTGACTCTCCCACACTCGGCGGTCAACCGCCACTTCTCTCAGTACCGCTTTGATCATAGTCTCTTGATCAATCTTAATGTCTGGATTTGTCTCCGTGATAAAGGCCAGTGCCCGACCACACTGAAAACGAACTTCGAACCTTACGTCCTGAAGGCCCCAAAGGAGTCCCTGAGCCGTTCGCCGGCTAGGACTAGCTCTCAACACTCGTGGGATTCTTCGACGAACTGCAAAATCCTCTTCGGAGCTGACCAGATGATCGGTGAGTTGGCCCTCGATACGTTTTGAAAACTCTCTCAGCGCTAACACTGCCTCTGTGGCAACTTGATCCCAGGCGAGCAAGCTGATGATGTGTGGTACTAAAGCCAAGTCCAGTTTTCGCTCATTGAGCACGGCCCTGACGCGTCCAGCATCTCCCGACTTGAGATCCTGAATCTGTCTCAGTACGGAATCCAGGGGCTTTTCCGGCCGTGTCCCGACCTGGCCCTTGGTGGAGGTTTCTTTCGGAAACACCTCTCGTTCGGACTCCGGGATCAGGGCTTTCAGTTCTGAGACGTTCAACGTCGCCATGGTCCAAGCAAGGGTTTGCTGTGTCGTCTTTTCCGCTATCTCACTTAAATCCATCTCAATTGCCCGATCGCGAAGGCTGCGTTCGAGGGTAGAGATATATCCCTTCTGCAAGCGACGTATCACGACAATCCCCACAAATCCAAGCGCACTAGCCAAAAGAAGCAGGGCAGCTTGTGGCGACACCGGGAAGACAAAGAGAACCATGAGGACGACTACCCCTCCCAGAGCGTCGCCCAAACGTTCGAATCCGACATCGATGATCGGCTTTGCAGCTCGTTTCTCCTGAGCACGAACAGGGGTATACGCGAGCTCATAGGCCGAGCGGTACAATGAGTTGCGCAGTATCGCCTCTGCTGCCCGTGCCACCGTGGCTGCAGCCACAGTGGGGAAGAAGAGAGTTCCGAAAGAACCCACGATAGCTGCGACCGGGAGAGTACCCGCGGTTTTCGCAAGTCCAAATCTCTCCAGGCTGAATCCGCTGAGACCACCTTGAAAAGCAACAGTTACGAGCCCTACAGCAGTGTAGTAAAGAGCGAAGAAGTGAAGCAGGTCCTCTCCTTCGGTATGTACCCCGGTTGCATAAGCTTTGAAGACGTAATCGAGCAGGGCTGCGGCAATCGTCCCAACCAGTACCAGAGCGGCGAGGCTCTGGAGGTAAGATCGCCTGGCGAGTACCTGGGCGCCCATCCGATACGATTCTGCCAACGACGTTACCTGTTTGCTTCGGGTGCTTTCAGGCGACCCTATGCGCCAAATTCCAGCCGCGCAGGCAAGATGAAGTCCGGCCAGGCAGGGGAGCATTTCGAACAGTGAGAAGCCCGATGCCATTTGTGTCGCGAGCAACCCGCCAACGACGCCGCCAACCGTCCCCCCGGTGGCAATACGGCTGATCTGTTTCTTGCCTGAACGCGGGTCCAAATGTTCATTTATGACTGACCAGAAACCGGAGATCAGGATCGCGCCGAAAGCTGCGATGTGCAAGTAGACAAGTACTGCAACAACACGAGAACTAACCGAAAGCAGTGACCACTCAATCAGGTAAAGGAATGCACTCAGTGCAAATGCCGCTGGAACCGTTCGAGCGGGTGCCCAACGAGCAAGAATACCCGAGGCTGAAACGATAACAACGATTCCCACCAATGAGGCCACAACTAGCATCTGAGGTAAGGCCGTCACCTCAAAATTGGAGAAAAAGAGCGCATCTCGGGTTGCTTTACCAGCCACCTGAGTGGCGATCATGAAAATCGCAACTACGGTCCCCAACCTCGCTGGGGTGGTCGACGTTGGGTTGAGAGTCGTCATTCCTTCCAGACCTCAATCATTCGACAGAAGAATTGGGACAGTCTACGGATTGCCACTCAGTGACCGTTGATCGTGATTTCCGGGAATCCAAATGCGGCCTCGGGCCGAATTTCAAAGTTCCCACCCTTCACGGTACGGGCTCTGTACATACTGATTTGGTTCGGCCTGGTTAGTGACGGTCATTAATGGGCCATCCCAGATGAGCCTCCCAGTACTTCGCTGAGCTACGTTGCCAAGGAGCACAGCCTCAGTGAGGGGTCCAGAGTACTCGAAGTTCGAGCTTGGCGGAGGTCCTCCCTTACAAGCCCCGAGCCAGTCTCGATGATGGCCGTTGGACCGAAGCAGGCTTTTCGGGGGAGGGGTGTAATTATCCGCGAGTGCTTTGGGGAGAAGCTCCGGCGGCCCACCCCAACCTCCACACAGAATCTGCCCTTTGTCTCCCACAAAGATGATGCCGTTCTTGCCAAGCGCTCGTCCGTCCTCGGATCCAGCCGGTAGAGGTGGCCGTCGGGGCCCGTCGTACCAGGTCACCGTTACCGGGGGCATACTCCTCTGTGCTGGGAATTCATATCGGACGGTTGACTCATCCGACACCGTCTCTGGGCCCACCTCCGTCGAAAGGGCCTCAACGGATTCCGCGTGCTTCAGGTGCAGGGCCCAGAAGGCAGGATCCAAGTTATGGCAGGCCATGTCGCCGATCGCCCCGGTGCCAAAATCCCACCAGCCTCGCCAGTTGTAGGGAGCGTATGCTGGACTGTAGGGTCGATCCAATGCTGGGCCAAGCCAGAGTTCCCAGTCGAAATCAGGAGGAACAGGCGGCGTTTCTTTTGGTTTTTCACCATCGGCCCACCCACCTACATCGCTCCAAGCATGGACCTCCCGGATCTCCCCAATGGCTCCGTCCCATATCCACTCGCAGGTCTGCCTGATTCCCTCGCCCGAGTGACCCTGGTTCCCCATTTGGGTGGCGACACCAGCTTCGCGGGCCGCTTCCGTCAATTTGCGGACCTCATAAATCGAGTGAGCCAACGGCTTCTCGCAGTAGACATGCTTGCCCAGTTGAATGGCCGCCATTGCCGTCACGGCGTGAGCATGATCTGGTGTAGCCACTACTACGGCATCAATTCCTTTCTCCTTTTCCAGCATCTTCCGGAAGTCCAGATAGGGCGTACATGTCCGCGCCCCGTTCTTCGCTCCGCTCTTCTCGTAGTGAGACCGGATCAGGTCCAGGGCCGGTTTCCTACCTGCAGTTCCACCATAGTAATAGGCACTGTAGTCACTTTCATCATTTGGATCAGCGATGGCGACAATCTGGACGTCGGGCTGTTTGAGCAAGGTTCGGATATTAACGATGCCCTGGCCGCCGGTGCCGATGATTGCCAGATTGAGACGGTCGCTGGGCGGAATATACCCACTTCCTCCGAGGACAAACCGCGGCAAAACCGTCAAAAGGCTTGCTGTCGTTGCGGTACCCACGAGGAAATTCCGTCTTGAAAGGTTATTTTCTCCCAACAGGTGTAAATTCTTCTTATTCAACATTAGACTCCCCTTCTCCATTTCAACGATGCAGTAAACACCTTAAGCTACCAAGATATGTGCAGGCTCTTCTGCCGACGTTATGCTGAAGCGTGACGAAGATGACCTCGCAAATCAGAGGATTCCCAGTCCAGCCAACTAATCACCCAGGCACGTTCCCACGTCACGAGCTGCCTGAATCCAAGGATGATCGAGCGGAACAGTTTTTCGCCGGCCGGCGACTTCCTCAAGGGGAACAGCCTCTACCTCTTCACCCCTTGACGCTACCATGACTCCAGAAAGCCCCTCCTCTACAAACCTGGCACAAGCGGTACCCAACCGTGTGGCCAGAAGCCGGTCAGCCGCAGACGGTGTGCCTCCTCTCTGCAAATAGCCAAGAATCGTTACCCTGGCCTCAAGTCCGGTCAACTGTTCGAGCCGCTTGGAAAGGGACAGCGTTCTGTTCGCGAGGCGTATCTCGAGTTCCGCCAGTTCCGTATCAGACGCACCCTTTCCCTTTCTTGCCTCCCCTTTCTTCTGCTCGTCAACCGCGCTCAGAGCTTTCACATCGTCATTTGACATCGCACCCTCAGACAGGGCAACGATACTAAACTGCTTACCTTCGCGGCTCCGGAGTCGGATCGCTTTCGCTAGGGTCTTAACATCATAAGGAATCTCAGGAATCAGGATTACGTCGGCTCCACCAGCAATTCCAGCTCCGAGCGCAAGCCATCCGGTTCTGTGCCCCATGATTTCAACCACAATTATGCGATGGTGACTGTGGGCAGTACTATGAAGCCGGTCAATAGCTGCAGTGGCAATACCCAGCGCGGTATCAAAGCCAAGAGTGGTATCTGTCATCGCGACGTCGTTGTCTATGGTCTTGGGCAGCGTAATGATGTTCAAGCCCTTTTTCTTCAGGCGGAGCGCATTCTTCTGAGTGCCACCGCCTCCAAGACAAACAAGAACATCCAGGTGATGTCTCTTGTAGGTACTTACAATGACGTCTGTCATGTCGAGGAGTTTGTTTCCAACGGGCATCCTATGCGGCTTGTTCCGGCTTGCGCCGAGCATCGTACCACCTCGCGTGAGGATGTCTGTCGACGTGGCTCCGTCGAGGCGCATGATCCGGTCCTGCATCAGACCCCGGAAGCCATCACGGAAGCCGATAACATCCATGCCATAGACAATCTGGGCAGCCTTTCCGACACCCCGGATCGCTGCGTTCAGTCCCGGGCTATCACCCCCTGCCGTCAATATCCCAACATGTTTTGCCATGCTATCCCTTAGCAGTAGTCTTGCAGGCGAGACACACCCTTCGTGCCTCCCGATCAATGGTTTGAGGCTTCATACCAAAGTTGATAGGCAGGCAATGCAACAGTTCCGCGGCAGAGCCAACAAGCTTGATCAACGAGGCGGTACCCAGAACCGCCAGTCAGACAGTTGCCTTTCGAATCTGCCTCTTCAGTCCCCGGATCTTGCGCCTTAGCTCCTTCAGTTTCTTGTGATCATGTTTCTCAAGAGCCTTGCCGCGCTTGACCTTCAAATCCCGAATCTCCACTTTGATCTTGGATTTGTCAACTCCAACAACCTCATGATGGACGTGAGCCTCAACACCCAACACCTCACAAAGTTTCTGTAGAAGGTCAGCCTTGTGCATTGTGTTGTGGCCGTGGAGCGACTCGTGATCAATCCCGTCGGCGATTTCTCTGAGCTGGGCCACCGTTTTTTTGTGCAGTTCTTCGTAGGTATATTCCATTTGCTCGTATCCTTTGGTTATTGACACGTATTATACAAAGAGTCACAACGATTGACACAGTTAAGGGACTTCCGAACGCAGACGAATTGGTTTGCTGATTTCAGCGTTAGGGATGCGGCTACGGATTCTGATAGATTGTCTACACTCGATAGTGCGTTATGGCTAACAAGAAACACGTTGAAATACTGTTGCAAGGCACAGAGGTCTGGAATTCCTGGAGAGAGAAGAATCCAGCAACAAAGCCGGATCTCAGTCAAGTCAACCTGATCAATGCGGATTTGAGTCGAGCCAATCTGGATGGAGCCGACCTTAGACGAGCTGATCTAAGCAAAGCTCAACTAAGCCACGCGTCCCTCTTTGGCGCGAATCTCGAGTCGGCAACGTTGATCCTGGCCGACCTTTTGGGTGCAGTGCTCAATGACGCCAACCTCAGTGGAGTCAGTTTCTTTGGAGCTTTCCTCTTCGGGACACGAATGAAGGGCGCCAACTTGGATGGGGCGAATCTGCTTGGGGCAACCCTAATGGGAGCTGATCTCAGCGGAGCGACACTCCGAGGCGCTCACTTGATGGCTGCCAACTTTCACGAGGCCAACCTGACCGGATCCGACCTGACCGGATCAGACTTGACCGCGGCGTCCCTCGTTGGCACCAGAGTCCAGGATGCCATCTTCGAAGACTGCATGGTCCACGGAATCTCTGCCTGGAATCTCGACGGTTCGCCGAAGAGTCAAAGGAACCTCTGTATCACCGCGAGGGGAGAGTCTCCCATCAAAGTCAATGAACTGGCACATGCCCAGCTTTGCAATTTGCTGGCCTACTCAGAAGGATTGTCCGAACTTTTGAAGCAAGCTCCCCGGATTGGGCTTATCATCGGCAGGTTTAGCGCCGATCAAGCAGCAAAACTTGAGGTTATCCAGCAGGGGTTGCTGTCTCGGGGTTATCTTCCTGTGTGTGTAGAAACAGACAAGCCGGTATGGAGAGGAGTCACCAAGTCACTGTCTCCGTTCGTGACACTCGCCCGCTTCGTCATCGTTGATCTCACTGGTTTACGAAATGCCGGCTCAGTAGTTCAGCCCCTGATCAGCCAACAACCTCAACTCCCCATCGTCCCGATCCTTGAAGACTCTTCTTCGACGGGTTCAGCTGCGGGTCCACTGCCGGCTCAGGAATCGATCCTCGAAGTTTACCGGTTTGGCGGCAAGGCGGATCTGCAGACTGAGGAGGTAGTTCGCTGGATCAGTCAAGCTGAACAGAAGGCCGCGGAACTGCGCGATCCAGATCATTGAGCTGACACACAGACGGGACTGGTGTGAGTGCGGCGGGTAGCCGGTTCACTCGAACGTCGCCAGTCATGCTTTATAATGCTTGCCGATGACCGCAGGTGAGATTCTCATTCCGTGCCCTAATTGCAAGTCGGTCGTGCGCTACGATTCTGATGTTCAGGTGGGAAGTGTGTACGATGTTTGCTTGATTTGCGGCCTTCCCTTTCCCGAAGCACTTCGCAGCGCGATACAGACATTTCTAACCGATGCTCAGCTCTCTCGAGCGCAAGTCGCAGAGGTGAGCAGCTAGCCCGTTCGACTCCTCAATTCCTCCCGAAAGATCGCGGCGATATCCAACGTTGCCTCTTCCGGACTTCGATCTGACGTGTTAATGGTGAAGTCAGCAGCAGATCTGTAAAGTGCTTCCCTGGAACTCAAGACTTGCTCGACCTCTTCGGTAAAGTTTTGAGTACCCGTCAGCGAGGGGCGTTCATCGTCGGATCCAATTCGCAGTACGATGTCTTCCACCGTTGATTCCAGCAAGATAACTACGCCATTACGTCGCAACCGACCGATATTTTTTTCTCGTGTGACGACCCCGCCTCCTGTATCCAGGAGCAGGCCATCCCGAGACGCGAATTTACCCACAACTTCTTCCTCGAGATCCCGAAAATCCTCCCATGATTCCTGGTCCACGATCTCAGGAATACTCATTCCGGCCCGAACCTCAATCTCATGATCCAGACTGACGAAACGCAATTGCAGCTCCTCGGCAAGTAGTTTCCCGATTGTGCTTTTCCCAGTGCCGCGATATCCGATCAAAACAAGGTTCATGGTGCTCATAACAAGGCTTCTTTTACTGTTCCGGTCATCACGTCCAGAGGCGCCGGTTGGCCGGTCCACAATTCAAATTGAATGGCTGCCTGATGCACAAACATGCCAATACCCGGAATAACCCGAGCGCCGGCCGCCTTCGCGTCCTTCAGCAGCTTGGTCTCAAAAGGAGTGTACACGATGTCGAATACTGTGTGCTCTGCACGGATCAGCTCCTCCGGGAAAGGAGAACTGCCTACATTCGGCGTCATCCCGACCGGAGTCGCGTTGATGATCAATCCGGAATTTTCGCTGGCCTCATCAAGCGTCTGTTCAGAATACGGAAACGCCACAACAGAGAGAGGAGTTCGATCACTCAGGTCACGTTCCAAACTCGATAACTCATCCGGCTCAACGCCGAGAATTGTCAGCTGAGGAGGAGGGCTGATGGTAGCCAAAGAAAAGGCAATTGCCCGCGCGGCCCCACCCGAACCGAGTAACAACACAGTCTGCCCAGCTAGATCGCAGGCCCCCGCCTGAAGAGCACGCAGTGCACCAGGGCCGTCGGTGGAACACCCGGTCAAGTGCCCGTCGTTATTCACGACGGTATTGATTGAACCTATGTTGCCGGCTATTTCGTCGATGCCGTCCAGGTAAGGAATGATGGCAACTTTATGCGGGATAGTTACGGACAGACCTCGGATTCCCAACGCACGTATCCCTCTGATTGCGCTCTCGATATCACCTGCCCTGACATGGAAAGCAACGTAGGTGAAATCGAGGCCGCTGTCCCGGAAAGCGGCATTGTGGATCTGAGGAGAAAGAGAGTGCTCTACAGGATCACCAATCACTGCGCATAGTTTAGTCTTCGCTGAAATCATCTTGGTGGGTCCTAGTTTATACCCAAAAACGCGACTTGGGAGCAACCGCCCATGGCTCCAGACTGCAACTGAACTCAGGGTGCTCTCTCAAACACCAGATCTCTAGAAAGCGATCAACAGGTAGCCAAACGTCAGATGCTCCAAGCACCTTTCCGTTCGCCCAGTCACCTTGCTTCCATTCACTTTGTCTTGCCCGAGTCTCCGAGTCAAGTTGCTAACGTTCGCCGTGCACCGGCTTTCGAACAACCGATGAGTTCCTCGTTGTCCTATAGTGCGAAAAAGTATAGCTTAAGCTGTCGAGGATGATTATGATCCGCACTCCAATAGAGATCGAAGGTCAACGCGTTCTAATCAGAAAGATCAGGCTGGGTGATGCAGATCCAGTGTGGCAGCTGATAAACGACGAGGGAGTTGTTCGCTGGACTATCCAGATTCCTCATCCTTATCCAGAAGATGGCGCGGTGAAGTTCATTCGCAAGTGCCGGCGACAGTGGAGAAAGGGCGAGGCCTTCGTGTTCGCGGAAATACTCCAGCAGACCAGGGAGTTCTTAGGTGTAGTTAGTCTTTCAAACGTCGCGCTCAGACATGGATGTGCCGAATTGGGATTCTGGACCGGCAGGCCGTACTGGGGAAAGGGCTTGACGACTGAGGCCGTCGGCCTCGCGCTTCGGTTTGCCTTTAAAGAGCTAGGCCTCCACAGGATCTACGCTTCCACGTTCGAGCCTAATGTGGGTTCCAGGAAGGTTCTTGAGAGAAATGGCTTTAAGCTGGAAGGTGTCATGAGAGAAGCCGTTGTCCGGTACGATCAGCGCCATGACTTTCTCAATTACGGGATTCTCTCTCGAGAGTTCTCAACCGGGTGAACAATGCGAGTTCTGATAACCGGCTCTAAGGGACAACTGGGAACGGAACTGATCCGAACTCGGCCTCCCGAGTGCGAGGTGACTGGCGTAGACCTTGAGGATGTTGATATTTCCAGAGCGACTGAAGTGACGGCCCTGGTCTCAAAAGTGAAGCCTCGGCTCATTATCAACGCTGCTGCTTACACAGCCGTGGATCAGGCCGAAAGCGAAGAAGAACAAGCCTTCAATGTGAATGCGGTTGGTGCGGAGTGCATGGCGGTAGCCGCTCGTCGTGCAGGAGCAAAACTTATACATGTATCCACAGACTTTGTTTTTGACGGCAGTGCATCTCGACCTTATCGACCAGACGATTCGACCGGACCGATCAATACTTATGGGAGCAGCAAACTGGAAGGTGAGCGCTTTGTGATGAAGACGCTGCCATGCCGGAGTGTGGTTATCAGGACCTCATGGTTGTACTCGGCATACGGCAGGAATTTCGTCAAAACAATGTTGCAATTGATGCGCGAGAGGGACCACCTCAGCGTCGTGGCAGATCAAGTAGGTTCACCAACCTGGGCTAAAACACTAAGCAGAGCGATCTGGGTGGCGGGGCTCAAGAACGAACTCTCGGGAATCTTGCACTGGTGCGATGCCGGAACGGCCAGTTGGTACGATTTCGCTTTGGCGATTCGAGATGAGGCGCTCCGAGGCGGGCTGCTGGAGAGATCGGTATCCATTGACCCGATCGACTCGTCGGATTATCCGACCCCAGCCAAGCGCCCACGTTACAGCGTGCTTGACACGGCCGGAACGTGGGAACTGCTCGGCTTGCAGCCACTTGACTGGCGGGTAGCGCTCCGACAGATGCTGGAAGAGTACTCCGACTCAAGAGGTAAGAAGTAAGTAGTAATCGGTTATCAGTTATCGGTAATCGGGGTGCGTTAGAGATCGTCGTTTCTCCAGGGTGACATGATCTTGGTGCTCTTGGTGGTGAATCTCTTTAACCGATTACCGTTGACCGATAACCGGTTCGTCGTTTGCCAAGCCTCGGGCCTCCGAGACCCCGAGGCCTCAAGACCTCGAGACGGCGAGACTCGTGCCGAGTTGATTCTGGTATTATGCGCGATACGTTAATCTGAAATTAAGAACTGGAGTAGAGATGATGATCAAGGAAAGATTCGGTTGGACATGTCTGGTGTTCTTGTTGGCTCTGGGGTTGACCGCCTGTGCGGGAGCAGATGAGGAGGAGGTCGAGCAACCTGAGCAGCAGACCACTGCAGCCCGCTCGCAGACGGAACCCGCGGCAGCAAAGATAGCCGACGAGGTTGAGTCAGAACTCGACGAGGAAGCCGCAGACGAGGGCGGTGACGTCGAGGAGGGGGCAGCTGTAGAGAAGGCCGAGGCTGACGATGAAAAGGTGGAGCAGGTTGAACCGGATAAGAAGGGTAGCCTCAGGGACGCCGGCGCACCGTATGGCGAGGCCCAAGCCGAGTTCAGGGTGCTGTTTGAAACGACAAAAGGGAACTTTGTCGTGGAGCTGATTCGTGAATGGTCTCCCAAAGGAGTTGACCATTTCTACCGCCTTGTCGAGATTGGCTACTATGCGGATGTCGCTTTCTTCAGGGTAATAGGAGGGTTCATGGTTCAATTCGGTATCCATGGTGATCCCGAGATTAACACCGTCTGGGCCGATGCGAATGTAGACGATGAGCCCGTTAAGGCTTCCAACAAGAGAGGATTCCTCACTTATGCGAAAAGCAGTCGCCCCAATTCCCGAAGCACTCAACTTTTCATCAATCTTGTAGATAACCTCAGTCTCGATTCCATGGGCTTTTCGCCTATCGGGCGGGTTGTTGAGGGGATGTCGGTGGTCGACTCTTTGCATTCAGGCTATGGGGAGGGAGCTCCACGCGGCAGAGGCCCGTCACAACAGCTATTCGGCGAAGGAGGGAATAGCTACTTGAGAAAACAGTTTCCAAAACTCGACTACATCAAGAGGACGGTCATTCTGGATTGAGAATCGCTGCTCAAGAATCGACTTGAAGCGTGAGCCTACCGGTCGAATTGCCACACTGGAAGCCTCCGGAGGTGAGAGGCTATCTGAAAGAGGACTTGGACTCCTGGACCCTCGCGGTTGACGGTGTTCTCAGAGGCCAGTTCGAGAGGCTGAAGCGCTTCAAAGAAACGGGGAATCCAGAATAATCCTCCCTCCATTTGAGCTTTCCGGCACGCTTGACGCCCGCAAGCGGAACCGCCAGCTACATCCTGGTTGACTTGAGGCCCTAAAGATGATGAAACGTGGGTCGATGAGCCATTTACTGAAATGGATTGGCGGGCTGCTCTTGATCTTAATGTTGGCCGTTGCTCTCATCCAACTCGCCAGAGAGTCTGTTATGCGATTCGAAGGCAAAGACTGCACCCTGCCAAGCACTGAGCCCGCTTTCACCGTGGCGGTTGAGTTCGAAATGATAACGATCCCTCTGGGCCTGCCTGATGGAGCCAAGCCTCTGGAGATGATCTTCATTCCAGCCGGAGCCTTTCTTATGGGCTCTCCAGTTGACGAGGAGGGGCGCAGGCCCGACTGGGAATGGCTGGCACATGAAGTCACCATCGGGAAGGGCTTCTTCATCGGGAGGTATGAAGTCACGCAGGCTCAGTGGGAAGCTGTCATGGGCGAACCGCTTCCGGAATCAAAGTGGATAAAGCGTGGCGCCAATTATCCAGCTGCCAAGATCTCCTGGAATGAGTGTCGGGATTTTGTCGAGGCACTCAACAAGATGGGCCTTGGGTCCTTTCGTTTGCCCACTGAGGCGGAGTGGGAATACGCGTGCCGTGCGGGCACTACTACGCCCTACTCATTTCAGGACAGTTCCTTGGCCGAAAATTACATATGGTGGGGATGGAACGCGCGTCCGGCTGCAGAGGTTGGCCTGAAGTTGCCAAATCCATGGGGTCTCTATGATATGCACGGAAACGTTGGAGAATGGTGCTCGGACCTCTGGAAAGAGCCGTATCCAAGGGGGACGACGCAAGATCCCCGAGGCCCGGAACCCTATTGGCTGAACGTTGCCAACTACACTCCCTGGTTGTCCAATCATGTCTACCGAGGTGCTCTGTGCCACGGAAGAGGGCGTTCAGCCACTCGTTGCTATGAACAGGCGTTCGATTATCATTACCGCCTTGGTTTTCGTTTAGTCCGTGACTAAACGGTGATCAGTTATCGGTTATCAGTACCCGGGGTGGAAATTAGAAGTAAGTAGTAACTTGCAAAAAGTCGGTGTTGGGTTAAACCCTTAGCGTCTTGGCGCCTTTGTGTGAAATGAATCCGTTTTCACGCCAAGACATCTCACGCCAAGGCCCAAAGAACGCAAAGGTGAAGAGAGACGGGTGACACAAAAGAGCACTGAAGGTGCGGTGCTTAATAGCCTGGGGTGGAGCGAAGCGGAACCCCAGGTAGTTGAAACTCGCAGTTGTGGGAGCCCTGTAAGGGCGATGCACTGCTGGAAGGCGGTTGGGGCAACGCACCAAAGCTCCCGCCTCCCCTTGAAATCTCTGTGAAAAACCAAACAATAGGCGGTTATGAAGTACATCCGGTTTGAGTTTGGCGTCGCTCTGGGAGTTGTGCTGCTCGTTTCTCTCTGCATCGGATCCATTTCGGGACAATCCCTTATCGATCCGGCAATCGAGGCGAAGGTTGACTCTCTGTTGGGCAAAATGACTCTCGAGGAGAAGATTGGCCAGCTAAACCAGTACAGCAGCACTTTCGATGTGACCGGCCCTGCTCCTGCTGCAGGAAGCAACAAGATCCGCTATGAGCAGATTCGCAAGGGACAGGTTGGCTCGATGCTGAATGTAGTCGGCGCAGACGCGACAAGACGTGCCCAGCAGCTGGCGGTGGAAAACAGTCGCCTGGGAATACCCCTCATTCTTGGCCTGGATGTCGTTCACGGTTACCGGACCATGTTCCCGATTCCCCTGGGTGAAGCCGCCAGCTGGGACCTCGACGCGATCGAAGCGTCGGCTCGTGTTGCTGGGACCGAGGCGGCCGCAGCGGGGCTGCATTGGACCTTTGCCCCGATGGTGGACATCTGCCGGGACGCCCGTTGGGGTCGAATCATGGAAGGCGCTGGAGAGGATCCCCATCTGGGAGCGCAGGTGGCAGCGGCCCGAGTCAAGGGATTCCAGGGGTCCAGTCTTTCCGCTCTCGACACGATCGCGGCCTGTGCCAAGCATTACGCTGCATACGGTTTCGCCGAAGCCGGCCGAGACTACAACACCGTTGATATCTCAATACAGACGCTGCGTAATATCGCGTTACCTCCCTTCAAAGCCGCTGTGGATGCTGGGGTCGCAACTCTCATGAACGCGTTCAACGAGATTGGCGGAGTGCCTGCGACGGCAAGCGTTCACCTGCAGCGTAAAATCCTGAAAGGTGAATGGGAATTCGACGGTTTCGTGGTCTCGGACTGGGGTTCAATCGGTGAACTGATTACCCATGGAATTGCGAAGGATAACGTAGATGCGGCTCTGCTTGCGATCACTGCAGGCAGCGACATGGATATGGAATCGAGCGCATACGTCCAGACTCTGGCTGATTTGGTGAAATCCGGCAGGGTCGAGGAGAAGCTGATCGACGACTCAGTGCGTCGAATCCTTCGAATCAAGTTTCTGCTGGGACTCTTTGATGCCCCGTATGGCTACTCGAACAACGAGAGGGAGGAGCAGGTGATTCTGAGTGCAGGACACTTGCTGACGTCTCGTGACATTGCACGCAAGTCGATTGTCCTGTTGAAGAACGACGGTAATCTTCTGCCGCTCAACAAGAACCGAGGGACCATCGCGGTTATCGGGCCTCTCGCCGCTGACAAGGACGCCCCGCTCGGGAGTTGGCGGGCCCAGGCGATCACAAACTCGGCCGTTTCTCTTCTGGAAGGCATCAACGAAGCGGTGGGTTCGAACGCCCGAGTCCTCTATTCCGAGGGAGCCAAACTGGCAATAGGGCAGCGCAATTTTCTCCAGTCCTCTACATACAACGAAAACGATAAGTCGGGCTTCCAGGCCGCCGTCGAAACAGCGCAAAAGGCTGATGTCGTTGTCCTGGCTATCGGCGAAGATGCCTGGCAGACCGGAGAAGGCCGGAGCCAGGTTGAGATCGGGCTCAAGGGGGTCCAAGAGGAATTGCTGAAAGAAATCTATAAAGCGAACAAGAACGTTGTCGTTGTGCTGATGGCCGGCCGGCCGCTAGTGATTAACTGGATGGCGGAAAACGTCCCGGCTATTCTGAACACCTGGCACCTGGGTTCTCAAGCCGGGCACGCAATCGCTGATGTTCTGTTTGGCGACTATAATCCTTCCGGAAAGCTCCCAGTGTCTTTTCCTCGACACGGAGGACAGTTGCCCCTCTATTACAATCATAAGAGTACGGGGCGTCCCACGGGTGGGTCGATTGTATTTTGGTCCCATTACACTGACGCCCTGAATACGCCGCTCTATCCATTTGGATTCGGCCTGAGCTACACCAACTTCGAGTATTCCGATATTCGGCTCAGCAGCGAGACCATCGATATGGGTGGTGAGTTGAGGGTCACGGTTGGGCTTACCAACACAGGTAAGCGTGCGGGGGCTGAAGTAGTCCAACTCTATGTTCGCGACCTTGTGGGTAGCGTTACTCGTCCGGTGAAGGAGTTGAAGGGCTTTCAGAAGATTGAACTGGCTTCTGGCCAGAATCGGGAGGTAACATTTACACTCACTTCGGAGAAACTGGCTTTCTACACGCGCAACGGAAAATGGGAGGCCGAGCCCGGTCGGTTCAAAGTCTGGGTTGGGACGAACTCACAGGAGGGCAAGGAGGCGGAATTCGCTCTTCATTAGGGCAAGAGTGGACACGCCACATCTTCCATTATTCGACTGGCTGCTGGATTCGGCGATTTCAAGGAGAGGTGGCTTCGGAACAGCGTAATACAGGAAGTTTGAGAGGAGTTTTGAAATGAAGAAAAAACGGTGCCGGCGGTCCGTCCATCTTCCGTTGGCGGCGATCTTGTGTCTCTGGCTCATTGGTAGCTCCACACCTGCTCAGATAGTCGGTGAGGTCTTACCTCCCTGGAAGGAAGGGATGCTCGACATTCACCAGATCAGTACCGGGAGGGGCAATTCGGCGTTCTTCATCCTGCCTGATGCCACGACGATGCTTGTGGATGCCGGTGCCCTGGGTGCGCGAACGATCCGCCATGTAGATCCGCGCCCGAATGATTCGCGTGCGCCCGGTGAATGGATCGCACGTTACATCAAGAACGTCACCCCAGTTCAAGATGCCCCGGTCCTTGATTATGCTCTTCTAACGCATTTTCATGGCGACCATATGGGGAGCCTGACAGAAACCTCGAAGCTGTCAAGCTCCGGCAAATACAGGCTGAGT
The DNA here is from genome assembly GCA_030597245.1 of Acidobacteriota bacterium. Lineage (GTDB taxonomy): Bacteria > Acidobacteriota > UBA6911 > RPQK01 > JAPXNP01 > JAUWTT01. Next base: position 595 of record JAUVSF010000001.1, on the reverse strand, counting down.
GGAATCACTGAGGTGGCTGAGCATGTCCGCATCCGAAAGATACTCGATCGCGGCTGGCCCGACTACGACTTTCCGTCACCACTGAACAATCAGATGATGGAGAATTACCGGGTATTCCTTCAGTCGCAGGTCAAGCGGAACGGCTTGATCATCCAGAGGTTCCAGCCAGGGCGCAATGACCAGATCATCTTGATGAACAACCCTGAGGACTATCCCAACTTCGAGGTTCGTAATGTCGCTGCGAATGGACAGATTTGGACTGGCGTGGGTACCAACACCCGGGAGCATTTCCCGCCACTTGAGGAGGTTCCCAAGACGGATCATCCCAGCGAGAATCCATGCAGTATCGGTTTCTGCCTCAGTTACGGCCTGTTTGACTACTTCTCCGGTGGTGACATGGTCGGGATTCCGGCTTCTGGAGGCCCTTCCTGGCATGACGTCGAGACTCCCGTCGCGCGCGCAGTGGGTCCCGTTGAGGCGAGTATTCTGAATCACCACGGTTACATCGACTCCCAGAATGCCTTCTTCGTGAGTACACTCCGCCCGCTAGTCTGGATCATATCGGTCTGGGACTCCGCACACCCTACTTCAGCCG
>JAUVSF010000536.1 GCA_030597245.1 Acidobacteriota bacterium | reverse complement strand
GCCTTCAAAGGGTCTCGAGATGGAGAGAAAATCGATTACGTTTTTGTAACGCCGGGAACACAGATTCTGTCGGCTGAGATTGACCGTTTCTCACTCAATGGCCGTTATCCTTCAGACCACTACCCCGTCACAGCCACGATCATCTTGAGTCCGGATAATTAGAACCACCAAGATGGACCCTTGATCCCTGGTGATTTTTGGTGATCCTGGTGAGTTTATGCATTGTCAAAGTGGATCTGTCGATCTTGATATCTCTTTGGCTTGGAGTTTTGTTGATTCTGACAGAATCCGAGTTAGCGCCGAACTTTCTCGAGCGAATTACGTCTTACTTAGAAGGCGTTTTTGACTGGGTAAACGATTAGGATGACTCGTCGGCTCCCAAGTGCATAAAGAGGGTGCAGGTGATAGCATGGGGGAACTTGAATAAGCTGGTCGATGGGTCCGTACATACTTGAGTGCGGGTTTTCAGAGGTTACCGATGAGTATTGAAAACGGCACAAACCTGGGTCACTACCAGATTCTGGGGCCGTTGGGAGCCGGTGGGATGGGCGAGGTATACCGAGCTCAGGACACTCGGTTAAAACGTGAGGTAGCGGTCAAGATCCTCCCTTCCCATGTGGCGAACAATCCTGACAGTTTGAGCCGATTTGAGCGCGAAGCTATGGCACTGGCTCAACTTTCGCATCCGAACATTCTTGCCATCCATGACTTCGGGAGGTATGCAGGTGTCACGCTGGCCGCGACCGAACTCCTGAATGGAGAAACCCTGAGGGTGCGCATCGAGCGTGGTCCGATTCCGACCCGTCGAGTGTTGGAGATTGCCGCCAATATTGCCGAAGGGTTGGCCGCCGCTCATTCCAAGGGGATTGTCCATCGCGACCTGAAACCGGAAAACGTTTTCATCACTTCCGATGATCAGGTCAAGATTCTCGATTTTGGCCTCGCTCGAGTGGAGGTTGCAGGAACCAAGACCGACGGCACTGAGACCTCCATTCCTACTGAGACCGATCCATCAATCGTTAAAGGCACGATTGGCTACATGGCTCCTGAACAGCTTCGAGGACAGCACACGGACGGAAGGGGAGACATTTTCTCTCTTGGGTGCCTGCTTTACGAAATGTTGACTGGGCGACGGACATTCGCGCGTGACACAGTGGCGGATACGATGTCGGCAATCCTGCATGAAGATCCGACCGATTTTGCTCAGTCAGGACGCCAGATCCCTGCCGATGTCGAAAGAGTGACGCTACAGTGCCTCGAGAAACATCCCGAAAAGCGTTTCCAGTCGGCTAGAGACCTTGCTATTCACCTGAGAGCACTGGTGTCCAGTACCGACATCTCAAGCCCCGGATTGAGGCGGACCTCCGGAGGGATGCGATGGCTGATATGGGCTCTGCCACTGGCTTTAATCGTCGTGCTTGCGGTGGCAGCCCTGTTCATGACTTTAATGACTCCCGGGCCGGGAACTTTGACCGAGAGGCCATCCGTGGCAGTGCTGTACTTCGAGAACAATACTGGCGACGCCTCCCTGAACTGGCTGCGTTCGGCTCTCGCGAATATGCTGGTGACAGATCTCTCGCAATCAACACAGATTGAAGTTTTAGGGACCGACCGGCTCTACCAGGTCCTGAAGGAATTGGGCCAGCTGGAGGCACCTACCGTTTCCTCGGAAGTTATTGAGGCACTCGCCCGACAAGCTGGAGTGACCACGGTTGTGCTGGGGAGTTTTGTGAAAGCCGGAGACAGTTTTCGGCTCAGCACGCGAGTCCAGGAAGCGGAAAGCGGACGTATTCTCGCGACAGAACGCGTCGAAGGTGTCGGAGAATCCGCCATCTTCCAGATGGTGGATGAGCTCACAAAGAGAATCAAAACAACTCTGGAGGTTTCGGTTCCGTCCGACGAGGCGTTTGAACGAGGGATCGAAGAGGTAACCAGTTCATCTGTTGAAGCCTTTCGGTATTACGCTGATGGAGAACGTCTGCACGGCGAGTCCAAGGACGCAGAGGCCATCCCCCTTTTCGAGAAGGCACTTGAAATAGACCCGGACTTCGCCATGGCTCTGGCCAAGCTCTCAGTGGCGCATTGGAACGTCGGTCACGTCGCCGAGTCTTATGATTACGCCAAGCGAGCTCTGGAGCGGGTTGACCGGCTGACCGCCCGAGAGCGTTATTACATCGAGGGACGCTTCTATTCCCTCAGTCCATCGACGATTGGCCAGGCAATCGATGCTTACGAACGCGCGATTACTCTGTATCCGGATCACGGCGCGGCACGGCATAATCTGGCGAACATCTATCAATCCCAGGAGCGCTACAGCGAAGCCATTTCACACTTCGAAGAACTCAGAGGCCGGGGCAGCGGTTTCGGTGGAACCTACACAAATCTGGCGACGTGCTATGCCCAGATCGGGCGCACCGAAGAAGGACTAAGGGTCCTCAACGAGTTCGTTGAAAAGCACCCTGACAATGCGGCAGGTCACAGAGATTTGGGAATGTTCCTGGTATCTTTGGGCCGATTCGACGAGGCTCGGTCTGAGCTTCAGCGTGCCGAAGTCCTTGGCTCGCAGGACTTGGCCGTTCTGAGAGGATACTGGCTCATCGCTCTGCTTGAAGATGACCTGGTCCAGGCTGAAAGGGAGGCGCGGCGAATCGCTGTCTCTGAAGACCCCCACTGGAAATACGAATCGATCATGATGCGCTCGCTGGTTGGACTGTATCGGGGGAACGCCGAAGAGGCTCTGGATCTGCTTGAAGAGGCGGGAGAGATCTTCCCGGAGCCAGGACCAGCCCGATCGAACACACTCTTCCAGATTTCACTGCTCGAATTTGATCGGGGAGATCCTTTGGAAGCCCTGGCTGCTGCGGAAGCCGCGCTGGAAGCCGGCAGGGGCTACGGAAACGAGCAAGGCGGCCAGGCTCTTGTGGCCCTCGCCCAGGCCAAACTGGGGCGTTCGGAAGAAGCGCGATCCAGTTTCGACGCCTTTGTCACCAGTATGCAGGACATGCCCGAGAAGATCGTTTCTCGAGAAGAGAATTTCATCGCTGGGTGTGTTGCTCTCCAGCAGGGACAGAGTCAAGAGGCTGTAACAAAGCTCTCGAGAGCGGAAGCGGGCTTGCCTGATCCCCTGTTCGCGGAGAAAGGGGGCGTCCTGCTCCTGTTTCACCTCGGAGTCGCCTACTGGGAGGCAGGTGATCGGGAAGAGGCTGCGCTCAGGTTCCAGCGTATCATTGACGCAGAACTGCCTCGGGCCATGCAGCCGATACCCTATGTGCGGAGCTTTTACTTCCTGGGCTCCTACTACAAGGAGAAGGGTGACCACGAGAAAGCTCGCGAGAATTTCGAGCGATTCTTGTCCTACTGGAAAGACGGAAGCCTGGATCGCGGCAGAGTCGCAGAGGCTACTGCTTTTCTGGGTTCTTAGCCAGGCGGCGCCGCGAACACCGTAGGATAAGCATCCTGCTTGTCACATCGATCCAGCTCCAAGGTTGCCCAAAGCGTCTTTGCCGGATGCCGTTAACATTCTCCCGTTTTCAGCCTGACATATTCTTGGTGTCGCTGGTGTCTTGGTGGTAAATCGCATAGCTGAGGACTCGCACGTTAGGATCTCTTTTGGGCAGGTGTTCGATTACGAGCATCCTCCTTCGCTAAAGCTATGGAGGACAGGCCGAGCACCAACAAGACCCAAGACCTGTAATTCAGGCCATTTCCCTCGCGACACCCCTTTC
>JAUVSF010000297.1 GCA_030597245.1 Acidobacteriota bacterium | reverse complement strand
CTGCGCTCTGATGCATTATCTCAAGGGGTTCGGAGCACCAATGTGACCGGAGAGCGAAACGAGACGGCGAAAGCACTGACGGTCGAAGCGACTCGTAGCGACGAAGAGCTGGTTATGTTGGCACTCGAGGGTTCAGAAGAGGCTTTCGAGAGTCTGGTTCTTAAGTACCGAGGCCAGGTAACAAGGGTTGCAAGACGCTTCTTCCCCGATCCTGGCGACGCGGAAGATCAGGCCCAGGAGGCATTCGTGCGAGCTTATCAGAATCTCCACAAACTGAAAAAAGGCATACCCTTTCGGAATTGGCTGGTTCGCGTGACGATCAACCTTTGCCTGGACAGACTCCGTCGTCTGAAGCGGAGACCGGAAAAGCCGGTTTCGCAGGTCAGTAATGAAGGCCTCGGGTGGATTGAACGGCGGCTTCATTCTGAGTCTCAACAAGCTCAGAAACAACAGGAGCAGCGGCGGGAGGCGAAGGCGCTTCTGGAGCATGTTGTTTCGCGGCTTGCGCCGAGTGAACAGGCTATTCTTCATTTGCTGTACGGTGAAGAACTGGATTCATCGGAGGTGGCAGACTTGCTCGGAAAGTCTGTGGTGAATGTGAGGGTCACGGCATTTCGAGCCAGACGCACCTTGAGAAAGGCCCTCGAAGAGCTCGTTAATCGCTAAGAGGAGAATAGATATGCGACGCAAACTAAATCGAGATGAGGTCGACAGGCTCGGTCGGGAACTGTTTCAGACCCGGAATACGGAGCTGGAGGAGACAAGCCCTGATGCAGTGTTCCTGGCTGGTTTCAAAGAGAAACTAGGTCGAGAAGAGAATCAGAGGACAAGTGCCTGGCTGCCTATTGGTGAACTTGCCTGGAAGGCCTCGCCTGGTCTTGCGGCTCTATGTATTGCGCTCATGTTGTTCCTGGGTTCCGCCGACACTCAACCCTCGACCACTATTGACCCTACCGACGAGATTGTCTGGACATTGAGCACAGACGAAGAACCTCAACTGACGCGAGATCAGATTCTGGAAACTCTGCTCAGTCTGAAGGAGGAAGGAGGTGATCAGCGTTGAACCGCTGGAAGTCACTAATAGGAATCCTGTTGGTCTTTGCCCTTGGTTTTCTTTCCGGTCTGACCGTCTCACATTTGCGGCCGAAGCGATCGCCGCCCGAAGAGCGGGTGCTTTCCTCGATGGAACACAGGCTTCCGCAGCACCTTGAACTGAGTGAGAGGCAGCGTGCGATCTTGGAAGAGGCCATTAGCGAGGCAGAGAGACAGTTGAAGGCTCTGCATGAAGAGATGCGGCCACGTGTACTTGGCATTTTCCAACGTGTGGAAGACAAGCTTCTCCCCACCCTGACTGGAGCGCAGAAAGTGAAGTTCGAAGAGATTCGCCGCCGGGAAAGGAAACGACTGGAAAGGAAGGACTAGGCCGTCCGATTTCAGAAGGAATGATCTGGAGCGGCAAAGGCAGCCTTTGCCCTCTTTCTGGTCAAATCAAGTGTGAGTTCTCACGCCGGAAAGCTCGAAGGCTCACCCGTTGGGCGATCCTGGGGTATTAGAGCCTATGGTCAAGGAATCGGCTCGGCTGATGCTGTATTGCCTCTCCTTTGTTATCCACTTACCATATACATATAAGCGGAGGGTAACTTGATCGGTCAAACGATCGGCCACTACAAAGTGCTGGAGAAGCTCGGTGAAGGCGGGATGGGGGAAGTGTATCTGGCTGAAGATACCTCCCTGAAGCGCAAGGTGGCCCTGAAGTTCCTTCCCGCTTCCCTTGCCGATGATCCTATCGCACACAAGAGGTTCCTTCGTGAAGCAGAATCAGCCGCAGCTCTGGATCATCCATTCATTTGCCACATTAATGAAGTATCCAGTACAGGCGATGGGCAGAACTTCATTTCGATGGAGTTCGTTCAGGGGCAGACCCTGAAGGACAGATTGGCTAAAGGCCCCCTGCCGATTCAAGATGCCCTTCAACTTGGAATCGAGCTTGCAGAGGCATTGGAGGTTGCACACCAGGCGGGAGTTGTCCATCGGGACCTGAAACCGGCCAACATCATGTTCACAGTCCAGGGCCATGCCAAAGTGATGGATTTCGGGTTGGCAAAGAAACTGATAACAGAGGAGGACAATGAACACGACATCACGGCTGGCTTGACGCGGGAAGGTACGACGCTCGGCACCCTGTCCTATATGTCTCCAGAACAGGTAAAAGCCGAACCGGTGGATCACCGTTCCGACATTTTCTCTTTCGGAATAGTACTTTACGAGGTCATAACCGGTGTTCACCCGTTCCGCAACAGAACCCAAGTTGAGACTTTGAGTTCCATCCTAAGAGAGGATCCGGATCCGATCAGCCAGTACGTAGAAGCTGTCCCACAGCTCCTCGAAGACCTAATAAAGAAGGCATTGGCTAAATCCCCCTCTGATCGCCCTCGGGACATGTCCGAGTTGCGTAACTGTCTTGCTAATTTGGCTGTTGCTAACTTGACTCTTAAAGGGGAAACCCCATCACCCTGGATTGTGGCGGCGGCGGGTTCAGTCGGTACAATCCGGTTGCTACCGGCCTCGGCGTGTGTTGCCACCATCGTCCTCGGCCTGGCTTTCTTACTTTGGGCGAGTGAGCTCAGCCTCATTCACAGAGTTGGCCTTACGCGCTCGCCGGAACTACTGGCCGACGACGCCCGACAAATTATCCAATCTTTCGGGTACGACGAACCTTTCGCTGACCGAGTTTATGATTTTTCGCGGAACCGGGATTACCTGGACCATGTGGAGAAGACTGACAATTCTCCGCGAAGATGGGACCGCCTGACCCGACCACGACCGGCGGGGATTACCTTCTGGTACCGTGAAAGCCCCAAGCCGATGGCCAGTACTGCCGGTTCTCTAGTCCGCTATACGGATCCTCCCTTTCTGGTTCCGGGAATGAAGTCTCTGCGTCTCGGACCTGAGGGACAATTAATCGAGTTCCAAGCCGTCCCGGTTGAAGACGAAGAGGATTCCCCGGCTGAGACCACTGACTGGGAACTGGCTTTTGAAAAGGCCGGGCTTGAGCTGAATCAGTTTGAAATCGCTCAGTCGAAATGGATACCTCCTGTTTATGCCGACTTCACCCGAAGTTGGGAAGGAACGTACCCGCAGGAACCTGAAGTGAGAATTCGGGTCGAAGGCGGCCAATGCCGCGGTCGGCTGGTCTACTTCAAGATCTTCGAGCCCTGGACAACCGAGGAGCGTTTCACGACCTCAGACCGCTCGGCCGGTCAAGCCGCTGCGGGTGTCATTGCAGCAGTAATTGTTCTCACTTTAGTGGTTGGCAGCCTGATTCTGGCGCGGCGAAATGTCAAAAGAGGAAGAGGTGACCCCCGGGGGGCGTTCAGACTCACCTCATTCCTTTTCGTAACCAGTATGATCGGCTGGCTTTTCCGGGCAGATCATGTGACGGACGTGGGCGGTGAGGCGGGCCTGCTGCTTCATGCGGCTTCGTTCAGCCTTTTCTTGTCGGCCACTGTATGGCTGCTTTATGTTGCGTTGGAACCCTACCTGAGACGTCGCTGGCCCGAGGGCTGTATTTCCTGGAACCGGCTTCTTTCCGGACGAATTGGTGATCCTCTCATCGGCAGAGATCTTCTAATTGGTGTAACCGCCGGCGTCTTGATTGCTGTATTTAGCTATTTGAGACTTGTCCTTCCGACCCTGGCCGGTACTTCAACGCAGGTACCGTTCTGGATTGACGATCGCTTGCTTCTGGGATTACGCTATTCATTCGCAGATCTCATCGACGGACAGTTCAATGCAATTCTGAACGGGCTCGGTTTCTTCTTTCTTCTCTTCCTGATGCGGTTGGTCTTTCGGCGGGACCGAATTGCCCTACTGCTTGTTTTCCTTCTGATATGCGTTTCTCGGGTGCTAGCTGCTGATCAACTGGATGGTCCCCTGGTCTGGAACATGTTGATCCTGGCAATGGTCTGGTCCCTCATTGTTTACGTGATGTTCAGATTTGGCTTGCTCGCCGGGATCGCTAGGATGTTTGTCAGCAATGTCCTTCTTTCTAACCCTTTAGCCGCCGATCTGTCCGTGTTCTTCGTCAATGAGGCTTTGTTTCCCCCGTTTGTTGTTCTTGCTGTGGCAGGCTACGGTTTTCTAATCTCCGCAGACCGGAGCAGCTTCCTGCGTCGTCGACTGGAGGAATTCGGCTAGAGCCGATACTTAAGAGGAAAGCTGAAGGCTGAGGTCCGTCGAATCGACTCAAACTCTGCTCACAGTATCACACGAATCTCTGCGGCTCGTTCCTGCCACTCCTCTACGATTCGCTCTTGGATCAGCGTGGCATCGCCTTGAGTGATGCTTCGTGTAGCAGTTGACACTTCGCTCTACGCGCCGGGTACAGGGCTGGTTCAAATGCTCGTTCTCGGGGTCTTCTACGGGGGTTCTCTTTCACCCGCAGTCAGAACATCAGGCGGAGGGCTAATGGCCACAACTCGCGACTTCGGGCGGACACAGTTACGCATGGAACAAGATAGCCTGCATCTGATCACTCCCCGATGGAAGATTCAAGAGGCCAAGTGTAACAGCGCCCGTGGGTTTGACGTACTCCAATTATGAGAAGTCATTTGTGGAAGGCTGACTGTCGGAAGAGAGGTGGAAAATGAGACGAAGTTGGCTTCTAGAATTACTCGGTGCCCGGGGGTGTTCCTGGTTCCCTTGTTATTGCAGGCGTCCTCCACTCGAGTGGTGGCGAAGGGGATCCGGCCCATCGTAATTCAAGGAAGAAGGTCTGTGCTGGGTTCGATCCGGCGAAGGATGAAACGGATCCTGGCGCCAGACCAAGAGAAGGGGGGATAACAATATGAAGACACTCGCTTTCGTCGCCGCTTTACTTCTGATTCTCACGGCTGTTGCGTTGTTTGTGGTTGCTCGCAGCACTCCCGATGCGGTGGATTTTGAAGACGTCGACCTCAACCCGCGGGTCAAGCAATTCCTCGAAACCCACACTTGGGGGGGACGGGGCGCTGCGAATGTACCGGCTGTAGACGGTCTGACACTCCACAATATCGTGCTCGAGAAGGGATACACCCGGGCTCTGGAGATCGGGACCTCGACAGGACATTCTACCGTCTGGATTGCCTCGGCACTCAGCAAAACAGGGGGCAAGCTAATCACGATTGAAATCGACGAGGGACGGCATCGCCAGGCTTTGGAAAACCTCAAGGCAGCTGGCCTTTCCCATCTCGTTGACGCGCGCCTCGGGAATGCACACGGAATCGTTCCCGCGCTGGAAGGTCCGTTCGACTTTGTTTTCAGTGACGCTGACAAGGGTTGGTATAAGAATTATCTGGACGCAACACTTCCCAAACTGGAGGTTGGTGGCTGCTACACTACCCACAACGTGGGTGGATGGTTCAGTGGATGGTTCGGCAAGAGTGGCGATTACATGGACTACCTCAACGGCCTTCCCAACCTGGAAACGACGGTCGACAGCCGAGGCCGCGGATTGTCAATCAGCTACAAGGTATCGGAATGACCTGGCGGTAATTCGCTGGGAACACGGGACGCGCTCAGGGACGCTTTGCAGTTCCCTCAATCGAGGGAGTGGAGAGATACTGCTTCAAGACGTACCGTTGGGATTAGGTCAAAGGCGAAACAGTGTTTAAGACCGTGGTGGCAATTGTCCTGGTTTCTCTTGGCTCGTTCTACCAGATCCTTTATTACTCCGGCTTTATTCTCATCTTCTTCGCAAGCCTAACCGTTTCCGCTCTGTTCAAGACTTCCAACTATCCCGTCTTGCCGGTCCTCTTCATCGCGGTAAACGTCCTGGTTCTTGTCAACGCTACGATTTCCTATCCTTGGCAGGCTTTCTGGGGTCTGGTAACCGTGTTGGCCGGAGCACCGGTCTATCTCTATTACAAGAAGAAGCTGATGCCCGATGTCGGGAAAAGGTACTGTCAGCTATGAAAAGACCGTGTCAGGAAAAGTCCGAAAGTACTATACAGGCACACTTTCGGGCAGGAGAGCTCTAGAGGCAGCCAGGGAGAAGATCAAAGAGTTGGTTTCAGAAGTACTGGAGAAGTGAAAGACAATGCACGATTCTGTATCAGAGCGGATGCAAGAGCGAGAAGCGACAGCCAAGGGGATTGATCTCTTGCAGCTTGGTCCGCTGAAGTCCACGATGCTGTGGAGCGGTGTTCCCTATTTGTTTCAAGTCGGGATGCTGGTTCTGTTTGTGGGTTTCGCCGTTCAGGCCTGGGGGCTTTTCCCTCCT
>JAUVSF010000491.1 GCA_030597245.1 Acidobacteriota bacterium | reverse complement strand
GCTGCTGCGTCGCCGGATGCATCCGCGCCTTCGGCGGCCTTTGCTGGAGTTGCACAATTCCTATGAACCGTTCAAGCCCGGGCCTGACTACGTTGCGCTCGGTCGGCCTCCTCGACGGACTGTCGAGTACGACTGCGGAGGCCTCGGTCGCGGCGCCTTGTCAGGACGGCCGTAAACCCGCCAATGGCGGCCTCCGTCGCCTCGCTACACAACCTGGTGAGAAAAGCGGGGCTAGATCTTGCAGGTCAGTCCTAATCCTCTTCGATCCTTCTCACCCACGACAAGTCCTGACACTGTTCCAGCATTTGGCTCACCTTCTTCCCGGTAACAGGATCCACAAAACCGGGTGCAATCTCAGTTAGCGGGAGAAGGACAAAACGTCTATCCAATCTTCTTGGATGAGGAACCTTCAGGTGGTCCAGTTCAATAACCTTTCGACCAAAGAACACGATGTCGATATCGATGATCCTGGGTCCATTCCGGTGCGTTCTGCGCCGGCCCATCTGACTCTCTACCCTCTGACAACACTCGAGCAGTTGTTCAGGTTCCAATCGGCAAGCGAATTCGCAGACCAGGTTCATGAACTCACGCTGATCCCTCATCCCGACTGGTTCCGTTTCATACAAAGAGGAACTTCGCTTAACCACCAACTTCGTTCCCTGAAGCAGCGTAAGCGCTTGTTTCAAGTTCCCCCGCCTCGCTCCAAGGTTCGAGCCAATAGAAAGGAAGACTCTGTGGTTGTTCGTCACACACATGTGTTTTAGGTTGTCAGCGTCTGAGTTTCCGTTTTCGTTTTGTGCTCGCGACCATTATCCTGGCTCTGTCGATTCTGAGGGTCTACGATCGTGCCGGTCTCTGATTGCATGGGAGGCTCCTAGTAGACAATGTCTGGACGCCGAATTGTCCCGAATGCCCCAATTCCTTTCAGGAAGAACGAGAAACGTATCGAGCGTTCCTGACGGGTGCCGAGGTTGAAATCTCTGACTTCGGCTGAAATGCCACAACAGTCCCAGAAGTAACTGGCTCTCACAAAGTAACTCAGGAATCGAATGGACTGAGCGTCATAGACAAAAGATCCTGACGCAGAAAAGCCACGGCCCAGTCTCCCCACGCCGACCCTGCCTTGAAGTTGGTTGCTCTTGCCCAAACCGGGCACCAGATCTTGTGTCACAAAATAGGTTGTGGCGACTGAGAAGAGATCGCGCCGATAGAACCCAGAAACAGCGAGATTTCTGAAGTCACCTGATTTCGTGTCAAAGTCAGTTCGGAAGTCGAAACTGAATCTCCTTTGCGGGTTTATTCTGACAGCCGTTGTCAAGGGAGACAGGTCCCTCTGTGTTACCGCATAGGGTAGTCCGGTCAGTGTGTAGAGTGGGAAGAACTGGTTGATGTTGTCCGCCTTGAGAGCATCCCCGAAACTTGGATCGAAGAAGTACTTTTGGCCAAACTTGATCGAGAGAATCTCTCGAGCCCCCTGGCCCTTCGATTTCTTGACAAAGAAGCGGTTGACAAGCGCGTATTCGATTTCATTCGTATTCGCGATCGCATCCACGTGATCAAAGCGGATAACCTCGTCGAAGTTGTCTATGCCCTGGATCAGCCGGTACTGGGCAACAGGCTCAATCAGATGCTTTAGCCTGCTGCTTGAATTATTCCTGTAAACCTTCGACAGGCCCCACCCCTTCAGGACAAGGTTGAGTTCAAAATACTCTCTCCGCACACTGTCTCCGACCACCACCGGTTCGCCTTCGAGTTCCGAAATGCTGTCGCTGTAGAAAGTCTCCCGAAATCCTGCCGTAGGAGTAAGCCGCAGGCCCTGGAAAAGAGGTATCGAAAAAGACACGCGGGGATAGAAATCAAAACGCTGACTGATCTGAGGGGTTTCGATAAACCTGTCCGACCGATTCATCCCGCCGATTGAGGAGTCGAGGTCCATCAAGAACGGCGTCTTGCCCAGCCGGTGACCTATCAGTTTGAAGTCGATCCCTGGAGTTGTCTGGATGATGACGTTCTGCCTGGGGAAGATGGTCTCGTCTCGAGAAAACAGTACCTTAAACGAAGCCGAACCGAAGTTGTTGGTGAGGAAACCACGGGAAAGTTCATTGGGCCGTGTAGCCGTTAGGAAGTTGTCCGAGTAAGTCTGACGAAAAAGGAAGTTGGACACAAGGTTGAAATCGGCCACGCCTCTAAAGCCGTTTTTGAAGCGGGTATGGCCGATTCCATTGACTTGGCCCCCGCCGAAACCCTCGCGGTCGTCCACGTACTCCCCTGATAATTCCAGGTAAGTGGCCTCGTTCGGACGAGTTCGGAAGGTGCCTCCTACTCCCCAGCCTCTCTGAGAGTAGTAATCCTGTCGGAGCATCAGGTCTGCACTTCTCCCCATGACGAGGTAGAAACGATTGCCGAATTGAAATCCCTTGTCGGTCGAGTTTCCCACGGTGGGAAGCAAAAAGCCGCTGGATCGCTCCTTCTTGCCGGTGGGAAACAACATGTACGGAAAGTAGAAGACGGGAACCTTCTTGATTCGAAAGACTGTGTTCCTGATCCGAGCGGTGTCGTTGAGATTGATCGTTGCCTTGTCAATGCTGAAACTCCACTTCGGTACTCGGTCCTGACAAGAGGTTAGGAAGCCCTTCTCGGCAATGTAAGTGTCGGAATCAATCTTCGTGAGTGTCTCCGCCCGTACGTAGAGTTCATCGTCCGTGAAACCTGATGCGTTGTAGATAATCCCCGTGTCGGTCTTGATGTTGAGTTTTGCACCTGACCCCCGCAGCCAGGTATCCCCGCGGGTAATCTCAAATTCTCCTTCGACCGTGACAAGATCGGTTTCGGGATCGTAAACGAGGCGTTGGGCTTTCAATTCAGCATCTGCAAAGGTCGCCACGACACTGCCCTCGGCAATCAGTTGTTCCCCCGACCGGGTTTCAATGGTGTCCGCAGTCAGTACGAGAGTATGGTTTTCATAGGGAATCTCGACTCGGGGACGTTCCTGGGCGAAGATGCCCTGAGCCAACAGGTGCAGGATGAGCAGAACCCACATGTGTCGCCCGCTCCTTGGGAACCAACCCTCACTCAGCATCCCACTAAAGATATCAAGTGGGCAAGACTCGGGGGAAGTATGCCGGTGGAGATTGTGGCCTCCGTTTGGAAGCCTGACGGAAGAGGGGGCTGGGAACTGGGGGCTGGGAGCCGGGAACTGGGAGCTGGGAGCTGGGTATCGTAACTCGTAATCGGTAATCGGTAATCAGTAATCGGTGATCGGTAATCGGCGTGCAACCGGGAACATGCGGCTTGAGGGTGCAGGTTCAGGACATCGGTAACGGTTAGTGATGAACACCTGTTTATCCGGCATCTGGTATCAGGCATTCCGCATCCGGCATTTGTCATTTGTCACTTGTCACTAGTCATTGGTACCGGGTACTTAAATGGACTGAGAAATCTCTACAGCGCGAACGCCTCACAGGGAGGTTTCTTCTTGCCCAACGTGAGAATCGGGAGTATGTCGATCTTAGTGTGAATGCAGTGACATCGATTTAGACTGCGCCTCCTCGCTGTCAGCTCGATTTCCTGATCTGGGGCTGCTCTGAGTGAAACGGTGGCGCAGTAGTCGATCCCTGAAGGCGAAGCGCCCGGTGATCGATGGCCTCGTGGAAAGGAGCCGAGTCATGGCCGCAAGACGTTTCTCTATTTCGTTGAGTTGTGTATTGCTGTTGTCCCCCCTGGCGGCAGAGACCTGCTTTGGTCAAAGTGCCTGGCAGGAACTCGTCCGACAGAATCCCGCCGTGGCGGATAATCCGTCCATCGACTTGCGTGAGCGTCTGATCCTCGATGTGCTGACCCCGGAACAGGCACGACGCTACTACTGGGGAACCAGTCCGGACGACCTCGTACTGGAATCCGGCAAACGCTGGCCGAGTATCTGGCAGCAAGGATGAACCCACCCGGTAACGTGTATGTTCCTCTGCCGGGACCCTGTGAACTGTTCACGGTCGAGGACCTGCTGGTGGATGAGAGCATCAACGTGCAGGTCAGAGGGCTGTGTGGGATTCCGGAGG
>JAUVSF010000091.1 GCA_030597245.1 Acidobacteriota bacterium | reverse complement strand
CGGTTATTACAATCAGAAAGGAATGCGCGGCAAAAGCTTCTTTGGCTTATCCTCGCTGGCGTGGGTTGCATCATAGTGAGTCTGATCTGGTCCATTTGGTTTCCCATTATCAAGCTCGCCTGGACCAGTTCATACGTACTGTTTGCTGGGGGATTCTGTTATCTGTTACTTGCGCTCTTTTTCGGGATCATCGATGTTTTGGGTTTTCGAAGATGGACTTTTGCTCTTGTAGTGATTGGAATGAATCCCATAGCAATCTATTCGGCAACCATGTTGTTTGATTTCAGATCAGTCGGAAATATATTTGTGGGCGGTTTGTCAGATAGGCTGGGAGTGTGGAATGACGTCGTACAGGCCGGCACCGCCTTCGCTGTCGTGTGGCTCATTCTCTATTGGATGTATCGGAAAAAGACCTTCATCAAGATATAGCTGCAGCAGAAGGTCCCGATCCAGGTTTCCCCAGACCCCAATCTCGCCGTGGTCCAACCCTAATTCTCGTCGGTTTGGGGCCGCAACCTGCTTCATGATCCGCGAGCCCTGGACTGGGCTGGAACTTACCGGTTCGCCTGGCTGCTCAGAGAACACGAGATGCAACTCATCACCTGGCGTGAAATTGGCCGGTTGCTCCGGTAGCGAGGCGGACCGGATCATGTTGAAGGAAAACAGGTTGCCGGCCATCCGGAGGTCGTGCGGAAAGAATTTTAAAATACTGCTGCAAACATCACAATTTTCGCAACGCTGTCCACGTATACTGGTTACTTAACCCTTGAGACATGCACAAGGAGGTCGTCGTGAGAAGGTCTTGTCTTTCGATTCTTTTCCTCAGCTTTTTTGTCAGCTTCGCTTTTGGCCAGGTGACTCGCGTGGAACGGGGAAACCTGGTCCTCGAGAACGTTCCAGAGATTCCACAAAGCCTGAAGGATCGTATGCTGCAGTACCGAAACACTCGATCCGCAGCATTTCAGGGCTTTCACCCCAAGCAAGGTATTCTGATCACGACCCGATTCGGGAGAACCTCTCAGGTTCATTGGGTAAAAGAACCCGGGGGTGCGAGACAGCAGCTTACTTTTTTCGACGAACCCGTATCCGAAGTCAGCGTTAATCCAGACTCCTCTCATGAGAGCTTCATCTTCGATAAGGACATAGGCGGATCCGAATTCTACCAACTCTTTTCCTATGATCTTGGCTCCGGTGTCTCAAGCCTTCTGACCGACGGTGAGTCCCGGAATGGGAATGCTGTCTGGTCAAACAGTGGTGATCGATACGCCTATTTCTCTACCCGTAGAAATGGCAGGGATTTCGATATCCTCGTGGCCAGCTCAACCGAGCCGAACCAAGCCACAACGATTCTCCAAGAAGGGGGTTTGTGGGTACCGGTTGACTGGTCGCCTGATGACTCCAAACTCCTCGTAATTCGATACGTCTCGGCAGCAGAGGCTCACCCATATGTCCTCGACCTGAAATCGAAAGACCTGACACCGGTTCGACCTTCGGAGGAAAAGATCGCCTACAGGAGCGCACTTTGGTCAGCGGACGGCAAGGGGATCTACTTTACCTCTGACGAGGGGACTGAATTCATACACTTGAGGTATCTCGACGTCGATACCCAGGAAGTCAAGGTTCTAACCGGAGATGCCCCTTGGGACGTGGATGACATGGCACTCTCCGATGACGGGAACCTCGTGGCTTATGTACTCAATGAGAACGGCATCAGCAGGCTGCACGTCCGAGACCTCGCCTCCAATCGTGAACTGAATGTCCCCGAGATTCCGTATGGAGAAATCACTGGAATCCGATTCCAACGTGACAGCAATCGGCTGGGGATGACTCTAAATTCCGCTCTGGGCCCGGGAGACGTTTACGTTCTGGATGTAGCAGGTGGAAGACTGGAAAGATGGACACAGGGAGAAGTCGGGGGGCTTTCAACCGATATCTTCCAGTCGCCGGAACTGATTTATTACAAAACCTTTGACAATGTCGATGGGAAGCCACGCATGATCCCATGCTTCTATTATCCTGCCAGGAACCGAGGGTCAGGCCCTTCACCGGTATTGATTTCCATTCACGGCGGACCGGAGGGCCAATACACTCCAACTTTCAGTTCCACGTTTCAGTACTTCGTAAACGAGTTGGGTATTGCTGTTCTCGCTCCGAATGTCAGAGGCTCGACCGGCTATGGGAAGTCTTATCTGGGGCTCGATAACGATTTCAATCGAGAGGATTCGGTCCGAGATATCGGTGCCTTACTCGACTGGATCGACGAACACCCGGATCTTGATTCCGACCGGATCGCCGTCTTCGGCGGCTCCTATGGAGGCTATATGGTTCTCGCTGCCATGACCCACTATAACGATCGCCTGCGGGCCGGGATCGACATCGTCGGAATCAGCAACTTTGTCACCTTCCTCGAGAACACCCAGGAATACAGACGGGATCTGCGCCGGGTCGAATATGGAGACGAGCGGGACGCCGACATGAGAGAATTCCTGAATCGTATCTCACCTGACAACAACGCTCAGAAGATCACGAAACCGCTTTTTGTCATTCAGGGATTAAACGATCCCCGGGTTCCCGCCACGGAAAGTGAGCAGATGGTGAAGGTCATCAGAGAAGGCGGTGGTTCCGTGTGGTATCTCCTTGCCAAAGACGAAGGACACGGTTTCCGAAAGAAGGAGAACAGAGATTTCTATCTGAATGCGGTCGTGCTCTTTCTGGAGAAGAATCTTCTGGATTAGGTAATCGGTGATCGGTTATCGGTAACCGTTTGTCGACGGAGGGATTAACCACGAAGTCACGAAAGCACGAGAAGAATGATTGCTTTGTGTTTTAGTGATTTAGCGGTTAGACCCAGTTCTCGGTTCCGACCGTTCGTCGTTCGCACTTCGTCGTTCGCACTTCCCCAGCCCCCAGTTCCCAGTCCCCAGTTCCCACTGAAGGGCGCTTTATGGTAGATTTGCGCTTACTTTTCCGAGGTGATGTGATGACGAAGCAGCAGAGAGTCGAAGTTGTTTGCCCGTGCTGCCAGGCCAGATTGATTGTGGATGGGAAGACAGGATTGGTGATCCACAGCGAGGCAAAAAAATCGGCTTATTCCTTTGATGAAGCCCTCGAAAGAGAGAAAGAACGGAAAGAAAAGAGCGACGAGCTATTCTCCAAAGTGTTCGAGGACGAGAAGCGCCGCCGGGCGAGCTTGGAAGACAAGTTCCAGGAAGCTTTCGACTCAAAGGATGAGTTGGACGAACCTCCACCTCGGCCATGGGACCTGGATTAACTGCCGACCCACCATTAACCGAGTCAATTCCATTAATCGAAGTTGAAGTAACGACACGATAGAAGCCTTGTGTTAATTGGGAAAGGATACGATGAGAAGCACGCTCCCGAATTTTGAACATCTGACTGAGCGAATTCGACGTCTTGGAGAACTCGCCTATAACGTCTGGTGGAGTTGGAACGCGGAAGCGCGACACCTTTTCAGGACCCTGGATCGAGCGACCTGGCGGCAAACCGAACAGAACACCGTGAGAATCCTGCGAGAAATCTCCAGTGAGCTCTTGGAAGCCGCATCCCGAGATCCCGAGTTTCTTGCCCTTTATGATCGCGTCACCGCCCGGTTTGACCAGTACATGAAGGGTACTGATACCTGGTACAGCCAAACTCAAACTAGCGAAACTGAGGAGCTGATAGCATATTTCTGTGCTGAGTTTGCTCTGCACACTTCTGTGCCGATTTATTCAGGGGGATTGGGCCTACTCGCCGGCGATACCTGCAAGGAAGCGAGTGACCTCGGCTTGCCCTTCGTAGCTATCGGTGCGCTTTACCCAGAAGGCTATTTCCGTCAGCGGATGAACCCTGATGGAAGCCAGGAAGCTACCTATGTGCGGATCAAGCCCGAACTTACCCCTCTGCTTCCGGTGCTGAATGACGACGGCACTCCGCTCATCGTCACAATCCCGTTGGATAGCAGGGAGATCAACGTGGCAGTCTGGCGCCTTCAAGCCGGCCGTGTCCCGATCTACCTGATGGATACGAACATTCCGGAAAATGAACCCTGGGATCGCGACTTGGTGGCAAGGCTTTACGGAGGTGACATCCAAGTGCGGTTGAGACAGGAGATCATCCTGGGGATCGGAGGAATTCAGGTGCTGCGCGCGCTCGGATACGATCCAACGGTGGTTCACCTCAACGAGGGGCATGCAGCATTCGCGGCGGTCGAGTTGATCCGGGAGGGAAGGGCTCAGGGTCTGAGTCTGGAGGACTCAGTACAGGCGGCTCGTGATCGAATTGTCTTCACAACCCATACGCCTGTTGCAGCTGGGCACGACGAGTTTCCATTCCACATGATCGAAGAGCATTTCCGCAGTTTTTGGGACGGAATGGGGATTACCCGCGAACAGTTCCTCGGACTGGGAACGACAGTCGGAGGACATAGTTTCGGGATGACGATTCTGGCTCTGAATACAGCACGGAAAGTCAATGGAGTCAGCAAGAAACATGGTGAGGTTTCCCGTGCGATGTGGCACTTCCTGTACCCTGACCGGGGAGTCGAAGAAGTCCCGATTCTCTCGATCACCAACGGTGTCCATGTCCCCACCTGGCTTTCCGGAAATATGGTCAGACTCTGTAGAAAGTACCTGGGAGAAGACTGGAAGAGGTTTCACGATGACCCTGCTCTTTGGGAGAAGGTTCTGGAGATTCCGGACGAAGAACTCTGGGCAGCCCACTGCGCATCTAAAGAGAAGTTGTTCCGTTTTATGCAGGGACGTGCGCGAGCTCGCTGGGTCTCTCGGGATTGTGCCCCTTCGCAGGTAATTGCCCACGGGGCATTGTTTAATCCGAAGGTTTTGACTATCGGGTTTGCCCGCCGTTTCGCAACCTACAAACGGTCCAGTTTGATCCTGCATGATGTGGAAAGATTTAAGAGAATCCTCTTGAACCAATGGCACCCTGTTCAGATCGTGTTCGCGGGCAAGGCTCATCCAGCGGACGAACCCGGCAAGTTCCTCCTGAGGCAGATCTACGAGGTCTGCTCATCTCCTGAATTTGCAGGAAGAGTTGCATTCATTGAAAACTACAACAAACAGGTTGCGCATCACCTGGTTCTTGGCGTGGATGTCTGGCTGAACAATCCAGTGCCACCCAAAGAGGCGAGTGGCACGAGTGGGGAAAAGGCTTCCCTCAATGGCGTTGTTAACTTCAGTGTGTTGGATGGCTGGTGGTGCGAGGGGTATAACGGACAGAACGGATGGACCATTGAAGGTTCGGATGACTCAAGTACCGCGGAGTCAATCTACTCAACTCTAGAGAATGAGATCGTTCCCCTTTATTACGATACGGATTCGGCTGGAATCCCTCGGCAATGGGTGGCTCTCATGAAGGAGGCGATTCGGTCCACGGCGGCACCCTTCTCCGCCAGGAGAATGATGAAAGAGTATGCTGGAAAGCTGTATTTCCCAGATCGCTAGCCCACGGGCCTGGGACTGGACCATCAAGGCACGAAGGACACCAATTTGGAGTGCGGCAGCCCTAGCTGACGCTTTGGCCGATTTTGTACTTCAGCTTCCTAAAGGAAAGCGTCAGCTAGGGCTGCCGCACTCCAAACTTCTGCTTGGCGCTCTTCGTGGTGAATCAATAACTCGAACCGTTTCGCGGGCAACGATCATCTCTTCATCGGTCTCGAGAACGAGCGCAGCCACGGCTGAATCAGCTGCAGTAATAATCGTCTCATGGGTCGCGTTGCGGTCTTCGTCCAATTGAACCCCCAGAAATCCCAGTGACGAGAGAACCTCGGATCTCAATTCCGCATCCTTTTGGCCGATCCCTCCCGTGAAGGAAACAGCATCGAGCCCTTCCATCAGCACTATGAACTCCCCAATGTATCGCTTGATGTCATAGTCATACTTGTTCCGAGCGAGAAGAGCCTGCTTGCTTCCCTCCCGAATCTTATTGTTGATGTCTCTCATGTCACCCGAAGTCCCGGACAAACCAGCCAGCCCCCCGTTCTGAGAACACTCGTGCAGGGCCTGCTCAAGAGTGATTCCCTTCTTCTTCATGATGTAGGGGAACACGAACGGATCTATATCACCCACCCTGGTCCCCTGGATGAGGCCGGTCTGGGGAGAGAAACCCATCGATGTATCAATGGAAACACCATTCTTGTAGGCGCACAGCGATGACGAACCACCAAGGTGACAACTGATCACTCGATGATTCTCCGGGGGTAACGACAGGATTCGGACGGTTTCCCCCGTTATAAACCGGTGGGAGGCTCCGTGGTAACCATATTTTCTGACACCATACTCTTCGATCCAGTCATAAGGTGTGCCGTAGATCTTTGCATAGTCCGGAACATCAACGTGAAAACCGGGCTCAAAAACACCCACCAGAGGTACCCCGGGTATCAGATCCCGGAACATGTAGATCGCTTCGAGATAGGGAGGGTTATGGGCCGGAGCCAAGTCCCGATAAGTTTCCATCGCCTCGAGGACCGGGTCGTCCAACAATACCGATCCATTCTTCTCCCCTGCCTGCACGCACTTGAAACCGACCCCGGAAACCTCGTTCAGATCACTTAAGAGACCGTGTTCCGAGCCGGTCAGAAGGTCCAAGGCCCGCCGAACAGCTTCGCGGTGAATAGAGATAGTCTCCTTTGACTCAACAACCTTGTCTGCCTCAATCCAAAACTGAACCGTGGCGTTCTCCGACCCGACGCGTTCAATGCTCCCCCTCGCTATCCGTCGTTCAGATTCCATGTCAAGGAGCTGAAACTTCAGACTGCTCGAACCGATGTTGCAAACGATGACCTTCACGTTTCAGACCTCCTTCAGTGCAGAGCCTAACCCGTTCAATCAACCACTAAATCACTGGGAGTTACTTGTGCCTTTGTGACTTCGTGGTAAGAAGTTCCATCCCACGATCGCAGCTTAGCACTCTTCTAGGGGAGATTCTTTAAGATGGCCCTTGTGATCGACTCGACCAGCATCTGCGGATCCAGGTCTTGAGAATTTGCCGCTCCGTTCCCACCCTGTCCGGCACCGGTAGTGCTACAACTGTCGCTAGCTGCCCCCTCAGAAGGAAGACAGCAAGCAGCTGTGTCACTCTTGCTGCACGATTCACAACTCACGGTGGTCTTGATGCCAAAGTTCTTCCTTAAGTCAAGCAGTTTCTGGACATCCAGCTTTCCTATGGATCCAAGATTGCCCAGCTGGATCGCCGTAAAAGCAATATGGGCGAAGTGCTCCAGCGTTTCCATCTTGTAGTAAGCCCCCATCACATCGGGGCCGATGGTGAGGGCACCGTGATTCTGGAGCAGGAAGGCATCGTAGTCCTGGAGATACTTGAGAACGGGCTCATAGAACTCATCCGTCCCGGGTGTCCCGTACTCCGCAAGAGGGATTCCCCCTAAACTGACGATCACTTCCGGAAGAACGCATTGCGTCAGTGGGATACCAGCAACAGCGAAGCCGGTAGCTTTCGGTGGATGAGCATGCACGACGCCATTTACATCGGGACGATCCTTAAAGATGCGCAAGTGCATGAACAGCTCTGACGAGGGCTTCTTTCTCCCCTCGAGAACATTGCCCTCATAATCAACGACTATCAGATCATCCGGCTTCAGAAAACCTTTACTGACTCCACTCGGGGTAATTACGACCCTCCGTCTGTCGACACGGGCACTGATATTACCGTCATTCGAAGCCACGAAGTTTCGGTTGTACACCCGCCGACCTGCCTCGACGATGTCCCGTTTTAGAGAGTAGAGACTGGAACTCATGGCTCACACTCCCTTATTTTGCTGCTTTCGGCAAGATACCCTCGACGTCAACGTGAGGCCTTGGAATAACATGAACAGAGACCAACTCCCCTACCTTCTCAGCAGCCGCAGCCCCGGCATCCGTGGCCGCTTTAACCGCGCCAACGTCACCTCTGACCATGACAGTAACCAAGCCTCCGCCGACTTGTTCTTTGCCAAGCAGGTCTACCTGAGCAGCTTTGACCATTGCATCAGCAGCCTCGATAGCACCCACTAATCCTCGTGTTTCGATTAAACCTAACGCTTCTTTCGCCATTTCCTAATCCTCCTTGTCACAAGTTCAGAACACAATTTGAGCTCGCCTCTACACAATTCGAAGCGAGTTGTAAGTACAGATTCGCCGAATCCGGGCAAAATCCCTCGGTGTACAAATCCCTTCGCCCGTAGGGCTTGAGATCGTATGAGAAAAATAGCCTTCTCCGGCAGGTGGGCCATTGCCCGCAAGGCTTGGCCCATTGACCACTACGATATCGGTATCAATCACTTTGCAGAACTCTGTAATCGCTTGCAGGTCGTTGGAATGAATCATCGCGGTGTGCCCGAATCGGTGTTCAGCTTCAAGGGCAAGCCGCATTGCCTCGTTCACATCCCTGGTCTTCACGACAGGCATAAACGGCATCATCTGTTCTTCCTCGACAAACGGGTGGTCGGAATCAACCTCCCCGTAGAGGAGCCGGACTTCGTCCGAGAGCTTCAGTCCAACGGCCGATGCCAGTACAGACGCATTCTTCCCGATAAAATCACGATTGACGGACCACTTCCCCGACGAGGTTCTCGAGAATGCCTTCCTGGAGAGAGTTTCGATCTGGGAGGAGTTCAACCGGACCGCCCCTTCCTGAGCCATGGCATCCATGAACTCTGAGAAGACAGCCTCGACCACGAAGGTCTCTTTTTCGGCGATACAGAGGATGTTGTTGTCGAAACCGGCGCCGAAAATGATGTGCCGTGCCGAACTTCGCAAACAGGCCGTTGAGTCGACAACCACCGGCGGATTACCAGGTCCAGCCGCAATCACCTTCTTCCCCGATGCGAACGCCGCTTCAACCACGGCCGGTCCCCCGGTGGCTGCAATCAGCGGAATGTCTTGATGGCTGAAAAGCAGGCCGACTGTTTCCATCGTGGGCTCTTTCACCATGGACACCAGGTTCTCGGGGCCTCCCGCCGATCGAATCGCGCGATTGAAGATCCCCGTCGCATAAGCTGAGACCTTCTTGGCAGCCGGATGAACGTTAAAGACCGCGCCGTTGCCGGAGGCAATGATCATGATGATGCTATTCAACAACACAGGGACCGGGTGAGTTGAAGGCGTGATCGCAGCAACAACCCCATACGGCGCGTACTCTTCAACGGTTAAACCATGATCGCCAGACCAGGATCTCGAAGTTAAATCCTCAAGGCCAGAGGTTGCATTGGCGGCATTGTGGTGCTTTAGGATCTTGTCTTCAACCCTGCCCATCCCCGTTTCTTTACACGCCATCCTGGCAAACTCATCCGCGTGGTCATGCATGGCCTGCCTCAAGGCTTCAATGACCCGGGCCTTCTCGCCAAGAGGTTGACGATGCCAGATTTTCTGGGCCCTTGAAGTAGCCTCGACGGCCTGGTCAACATGGTCAAACACCCCATCGTGATGGTCGAAAACTCCTTCGCGGCCTGTATCTACCGAGATGGGCTCATTCCTTTGACCCAGTTCAAACAGAACACGACCAACAATCGTCTTGACTAATTCGGTGTCAACTTCGGCCATTGCTGTCCCTTCCCGTTCTTTGTTTGTTCAACCAACTCGACAGGGTCACCACACCGCAGACCCGCCGCGTTGGCTTCATCAGTGTCGATGTGCATCTCAAGATTCAGATTGGCGCCCTCGCGGACTATCACCTCGTTGAAAGTCACACTGGCCGGACCAACAGTACGAACACTTACCTTCTGCCCATTCTCAACTCCCAAACGTTGACTGTCCTGAGGGTTGATATGAATGTGCCGGGCGGCGCGAATTGCTCCTTCGGTTAAGTGGAGCACGCCCTTGGGTCCGATCAGGATAAGAGGGGCCGTGCCTTCGACATCACCAGACAGCCGATAAGGCAGATCCAAGCCGAGATAGACGCCGTCGGTAAACGACAGTTCCACCTGAGTAATCGGCCGGACCGGACCGAGAATCCGAACGCTCTCGAACAGCCGCCGCTTCGGACCTACAACAGTGACGGTTTCATTTGCTGCAAACTCGCCAGGTTGGTTCAGGTCTCTCAGTTTCGTAAGCTGATACCCCGGTCCGAAGAGCAGTTCCAGATTCTCCTGTGTGATGTGCATGTGTCGCGCCGAAACTCCAACCGGTATGGTCCGGCCGTTGGCCGAGGGAGCCACCGAACTCAGAACATCCCTGACTACCGATTCGACCAGAGTCTCCATATCGGGGTACTGTCCATATGAAGCGGGTTCTACCTCACAGGCCCCGCATCCGCTACAGGAATTACTTCTTAAACTCATCTCTTTCACCGTTTCAGGAACTGAAACCTGGCTCGGTTTCCCGGGCTCTCAGAGTCTCGGAGACTTGTCCTGAAAAGTTCCTTCGTGAATACGCCGATGTTACCGGCTGCGATAACCAGCCCACTCTTCTCGATGGTTTGCATCCCTTTCCTCACAGCACCTCTCGATATAATTCGGGACTGGGCGACGGGATCACCACCTTGTTTACCAGGAGGCCTTTCTCTCCGATCACGGCTGCCCCAGCCTCGACTGCAGCCCGCACCGCAGCCACCTCACCCGTCATCGTCACAAACGCCTTGCCTCCAAGAGCCATCGCCAACCGGATCTCTATCAAGCTCACATCTGCAGTCTTGACTGCGGCATCGGCACCTTCTATCAGGGACGCCACAGAAAAGGCCTCGAGCACTCCCAAGGCACCCTTCGATTCAGGGCTATTCGTCCCGGCGATGGCTGGGAACACGTCCGGATCAACGTTGGGAATCACCATGGAATCGATCACGGCCGTTTCCCCGATCCTCCGGCCCGCTTCAACACTCGAGCGGACAGCGGAAACATCGCCACCAACGATCACCATGTACTTACCGGCACAGATGGTTCGAGCCACGAGTAACTTCACGTCAGCCGTCTTGAGCATCTCGTCCGATACTTCGTAACCGGAGGCTATGCTACTCAGTTCAATTAACCCAACTGCATTCATTTCAAATCTCTTTCGCTTCGATGCGGACATGTCCGCGAATCTCTGCAACCAGGCCCGAAATGCTGGCATGGACCGGAGCACCCAGCTTTCCTTCTTCTATCTCGGCAACCAGTTGGCCTTTGGCGACAGCATCGCCTTCCTTAACCACAGGCACGGCAGGAGAACCCATATGCTGGCTCAACGGGATGTCAACCGAGCGGGGATGCACAGGGGCGGGGTCCCAGGGCGCCCCAGCATCGTACTGCTCGACTCCCAGCCTTTTGACCAGAAGGTTCATCGGCACCCTCCGAAACTCCTTCATTGGATGTACTTTGACCTCCGGTTTCCCTTCCCACCTGCCCTTGCCGGCATTCTTCAAGTCCACTATCCCTTCGAGGCAAGCCTCCCGGGGATACAGCCCTTCCGGGCAGGCATAGAGAGTGCAGATCCCACATCCACAGCAAAGCTGAGAGTACTGGTTCCACAGTTCCGATCCACTGGCCGTAAACCCAAGACTCCGCATCACCGCATGTGGCTGAACGTCATACCCAAGGAGATACCTGGGACAAAGCTCCGTACAATAACTACACTGGTCACAGGCCGATTTCCCGATACGAGCCATCTGTTCCGGTGGCTTACTGTACCGTTCGATCAGGTTGTGACCGGTCGGCAGAACAATCAGGCCGGCCGTCGTTTTCGTCACCGGTTGCTCGAGGTCGGCGACCAACTTCCCCATCATCAACCCACTGTCCATGACAGCGTACTCATCGATCGTCGCACCGCCTGCCAATTCCAAAACCTCGGAGACTCTCATCCCTACCGGAACCTTCAGCGTTTTCCGGTTCCTCACGAGACCGGCAACTGTTAAGTAGGTTTCCGTGACGGGGACTCCTTGAACAGCCTGCCCAATGTTAAGCAACGTTTCGACGTTGTTGCCGACCACTCCAACGTCGAGTGGTATTCCGCCAGGCGGAATCAACCGGCCGGTTATCGTATGGACAACTTCATATTCATCTCCCGATGGGTAGAAGTCTCCAAATTCGGCAATCTGGATATTACGGTTCCCAATTGCGTCCTCGAGTGCTTCAATTGCTCTTCGATTCTTGGCTTTCACTCCGACAGCGATCTTGGAGGAACCTACCGATTGAGCAGCCAAGGCGAGGCCATCGATCACCTGATGTGCGAAATGGGTCATCAGTTCGCAATCTTTATGCAGGAGTGGTTCACATTCGGCTCCATTTGCGAGGAACCACTCGGCGTTTGAGCCGACCTTGACGTGAGTGGGAAAGCCCGCTCCGCCCGCTCCGACAACACCTGCTTGCTTGACCTGATCTTGAATGCTCATGACATTGGTGCTACTCACTCAACCACGCAGTGACGATCCTCCTCAGCATGGTCATCCCGAGTAACCGATTACTGAGTACCAACAGGTTGCTGTCGCACTCTTTTCGTGCTGCAACCGCCGAATCTACATCCCAACAGATGGAGGCTCGGACACCCGGCTGCTTCCCTAATGAACTCGCCAGAGAAAAAGCGTTCTCATCAATGATCACTGCGCGTTCAAACCGTCCGCCCGCTAGCTGGTAAGCACAGTTCAATGCTGCTTCTCGCACCGCTTCAGCAGTTCTACGCGCGGGCAACTCCATTTCGGTGCCGTAGCCACAAGATCGGGCCGCTTCGATCACCCTGTCCCGCTCGCTTCTACTCGTATTCACGGCTAGAAGTACCATCTTCCGGGAAGTCGCAACCGTTCGGGATGCACCTCGGGGTGCACACGTCGGCGTCGCACTCGACTCTCCGCGAGTTACCTCCAT